>NZ_CP111085.1:5362500-5582807 GCF_026278345.1 Tellurirhabdus rosea | reverse complement strand
AATGTGCCAGGAGGTTAAGGTCTAAAAATTCAGGTTCACACCGAGTGTATAAGTGCGCGGAACCGGATAGTTCGACAGGTCGAGGCCCTGACTCAGGTTGCCGCCGTCCCCGTTGCCGTCGCCCTGGGCGCTGGTTTCGGGGTTGGGGCCGCCCCGGTACTTCGTGAAGACGTAGGCCTGCTGGACGGAGGCGTAGAGCCGGGCCGACTTGAAGAACTTCCGCACCGCTCCCATGTTGTAGCCGAGCGTGATGTTCCGGATGGTGAAATACGAGGCATCGGCCACAAAATGGCTGCTCGGCCAGTCGCGCTCAATCCCCGTAAAGTTCCCCCCGCCGTTGGTGACGCCAAAGATGCCCGCACCCGGCGTAATGACCCGTCCGTCCGGACCCACGCGGAAGCGGTCCTTCACCCCCGCGACCATGTTGAACACGCCGTCGAGGTTGGCCGTGCTGTAGAGGTGGCGCACCCACAACTGGTTGCCGTGGGAGCCGGAACCGACAATCGAAAAGTCCCAGTTGCCGTAGCTGAAGTTGTTGGTGATCCCGTAGACGAATTTGGGAAAGGGGTTGCCGATGATGGCGCGGTCGTCGCGGTCGCCGCCGAACGTGATGCGGCCGTCTCCGTTCACATCGCGGAACTTGATGGTGCCCACGGCCGAGCGGCCGGCAATGGTGGGTAAGGTCTGCACCTCACTGGCGTTCATATAAAAGCCCTCTTTGACCAGCCCGTAAAACTGGCCAAACGGCTGCCCGACCTGCGTGATGTGGAACGTGCCGTATACCCGGTCAATGCCCGGTGCCAGCGCTTCCACCCGGTTGCGGTTGAACGAGATATTGGCGTTGGTCGTCCACTTCAGCTTGCCCGCCGTGTTGCGGGTGTTGACGGCAAACTCGTGGCCCCAGAACCTGATTTCCCCGATGTTGTCGTTGAAGTTGCTGAAACCCGATTCCTGTGGCACCTGCACGGCGTAAAGCAGGTTGGTGGTGCGCTTGGTGAAATAGTCGTAGGTGAACTGGATCCGGTCGTTGAACAGGCCCAGGTCAAGGCCGAGGTCGAGTTGCCGGGTGGTTTCCCAGCCCAGGTTCGGGTTTGCCAGCGAGGTGACGACGGCCCCGGTGCCTACGGTATTGCCGAAAACGGCGTTCACCGTGTTATTTACCAGCGCATATTGGGTGTAGTTACCGATGTTGTTGTTACCGATGATGCCGTAGCTGGCCCGCACCTTCGCAAACGAAACGCTCGGCAGCGTTTTCATAAAGTTTTCGTCCGAAAGCACCCAGCCCGCCGATACGGAGGGGAAGGTACCCCAGCGGTTGTTGGCCCCGAAACGGCTTGAACCGTCGGAACGAAGAGCCGCCGTGAACAGGTATTTGCCTTTATAATTGTACGTCAGACGCGATAGATACGAGGTCAGTGCCCATTCGTTGACGCCATTGACGGTCTGGGGCCGGTTGATATTCAGAGCCCCCTGGATCGTCGGGAGCCGGTCGTCGGCGTACGTGTCGGCCTGAATCCGCGAAAAATCAGACCGGAAGTGCTGGTTTGTGAAACCGGCGAGCACTTCGAAGTTGTGGTCCTTGATGCTGCGGTTGTACGTGATCAGGTTTTCGTTCAGCCACGAAACGCTTTCGAGGGCCTGCCGAATAGAAACCGCCAACGTCGGAATCGGAACGTTGATCTGGTTGGTGGCCGTCGACGGGTTGAAGAAGAAGAACTTCGACCCCAGATATTCCACGTTGATGGTGGACTTCAGCGTCAGACCTTTGAGGGGCTCGTACTGAATGAAGGCGTTCGAGAGCAGGTTCGTATTGCGGGTTTCGTTGGTGATTTCCGAGGCCGCACGCACCCAGTTGGGATAGGCGAAGATGTTGCCCGTACTGCCCGGGAACGTGTTGAACTTGGTCAGGTCGCCGTTGGCGTCGTAGATGGGCATCACGGGCCAGGTGTGCAGGGCGTTGAACAGAATCCCGGTCCCCCGGTCGCCGTCCGTCCGGGGCGTATTGTCGAAGACGTAGGAGGGAGCGAGGTTGAAACCCAGCGACACTTTATCGGAAATGTTGTAGCTGGAATTCATCCGCAGCGAATAGCGCTTGTACTCGTTGTTGAGCACTACGCCCTGCTGGTTGAAGATACCGGCCACTACCGACGTTTTGGACCGTTCGCGGTTGGCGTTGATGCTCAGGTTGTAACTCTGCACCGGAGCATCGCGGAGCACGGCACCGTACCAGTCGTTGTTTTTCCCGGCATAATCGGCGGGATTGGCAAATTCGGCCGGAACGGGGCGTCCCTGGTCTTCAAAAAACTCTTTTTTAAACTGGGCAAACTCCTGGGCGTCGAGCATTTTGATGCGGCCGCGCTCGGGCACCTGCTGGACACCCGCAAAGGCGTTGAAACTGATGCTGGTCTGGTTGGCCTTGCCCTGCCGGGTCGTGATGAGCACTACCCCGTTGGCCGCCCGCGATCCGTACAGCGACGTCGAAGCGGCGTCTTTCAGGACCGAGATGTCCTCGATTTCGTCGGGGTTCAACTGGGCGATGTTGCCCGTAATCGGAAAGCCGTCCACGACGTATAGCGGGTCGCTGCCGGCCGAGACCGACAACTGCCCCCGAATCCGGATGTTGATGCCCGAGCCGGGTCGGCCGGTGGTCTGGTTGATCTGCACCCCGGCGAGACGTCCCTGGAGCTTCTGTCCGATCTGCGATACGGGCAGGTCCTTGATTTCGGCGGCGCCGATGGTCTGTACGGCCCCGGTAACTTCCTTCTTGATCTGGCTGCCATAGCCCACGACCACGACCTCCTGCAGGGATTTGGTGTCCGCCTTCAGCTGAACATTGACGGTCGTGCGGCCCCCGATGGCGACTTCCTGTGTTTCGTAGCCCACGTACGAGAACACCAGCGTACCATTGGCCGCCGGGACCGATATGGTGTAGCTCCCTTCGCTGTTGGTGCTGGCCCCGGTCAGGCTGCCTTTCAGCACGACGCTCACGCCGGGCAGTCCGTTACTCTCTTCGTCGGTTACCTTCCCCGAAATGCTCACCGCGGCGACCTGGGAAGCGGCTGTCTGAAGACCGGGCGCGGTGGCCGACTTGGGGTCGGTCTGTCGAAGCAGAATCCGGTTGGAAACGAGCTGGTAGGAGATGTTCAGCGGCTGGAGCAACTGCTCCAGAGCCAATCCAAGTTTTTGATTCTGAACCTGGAACGTGATTTTCCGGTCCGTCCGGATAAGTTCACGGCTGTAGACGAACTTGACGCTGGCCAGCTCTTCAATTTTGCGAAGAACCGTTCCCAGATGCTGGTCTTCCACGCGCAGGGAAATGTGGCGGTCCATCACTTCCTGAGCATGTCCCGGACGCGCCAGCGAGGCGGCGGTCAGCAGACAGGCGATGACCAGTTGTACCAATGATCCTTTCATAAGGCTGTAGATCAGTACACGTAATTGTAGATGTCGCGTTTTTTTCATACTTTCGACATGTTTTATTTTGAGAAAATAAGACAATAGACCCTTAACTCTTCCGGATCGGAGGAGGCTCAGCAGAAACGGGGGTCGACCGGGCCAATGGTGTTGCAGCACCGTTGGCCGATTTTTGAAGAGGGGTTTTCAGGACATAGGCGGGCTGGTTAAATGGTTAAGAGTTAAGGATTAAGGTTTAAGGTATCTGTTGAAGAACTACGCTTTGCTGATTAAAAGCCATTCCAAATAACCGGTTCAGCGACACCCCCGGCCGAATACCAGAATGTGAGTCCCCCGAACCTCATAAGCTGCATTGACCGACTCGCAGATAAGCTTCAGTTTTTCCTCCAGCGACAAACCGGTGAGGTCACCACTGAACGAGCAGCTTTCCAGCTTTTCTTCCGCCAGCATAAATTCAACGCCATAGCCTTTTTCCAGCGTCCGGAAGACCTCGGGCAGGGGCGTGGCATCAAACGTAAAGGCAGGGATTTGCTGCGGAGGAATAATTAACTGAGGGCGGGCCACCAGCCCGGTTACCAACTGGCGCTGCTGGGGATAAAACACGACTTTCTGATTGGGCGTCAGCACCACTCCGTTGCGTTTGGGGTACGCGGGCGTGCTCCTGACGCCGCTGGTCTCTTTGGCGTTTTCGAACACCGTAACCCGCCCCGAACGCACGGCTACCTCCACCGGCGTCTCTTTGCCCTGCGAACGAATCCAGAACCGGGTGCCCAGCACCTGGGTAATGGTTGGGCCGCAGTAGACCAGAAAGGGTCGGTCCGGAACGCGGACAATGTCGAAAAAGGCGTTCCCCTGCAATTCAACTTCGCGCCGTTCGCGGCCAAACCGGGCGGAAATGTACAGGACGCTCCCCGGCTGGAGCACCACCCGGCTGCCGTCTGACAAAGAGACCGTCCGGGGGTTGCTCTGCGCCCGGTGCACAGCCGGAGGGTTCTGCTGTGCCGATAAAAGGGGCGCATCTCCCGGGGCAGCGTCGGGACCGGACTGGCTGAGGTAAAGCCAGAGGCCGGAAAGCCCCAGCAACAGAAACGCCGCTACCCAGCCAAAGGGCCGGGTCTGCCAGAGCCGCCGGAGCGGCACGACCGGAGTCGTTGATTCAGTCCGCCGCCGAATATGCGCCAGCATGCGGGCCTGAATCGCTTCTCTCTCGGCCTCGTCCAGTTCCTGAACCGAGCCGGACGCCAGCTGCGCAAACCACGTTTCAACGCGCCTTGCTTCGTCCGATGTGCAGGTGCCCTGGCTATAGCGTTCCAGTAATTGTTCGAATGCGGCTCTGGTCATTTTCCGGCGACATTTTCCGTGAATAAGTCGCAGGATTTAGGATAAACCCTAAAATATTTTAAGGAAATATGAGAAAAATTATACGAATTGCAAATTGATTTCCTAAAAGTTCCTGAAAAAGCGCAATCGAGAAAAAGTCGGAACTTTAGGCGAGCGGGAGGAGCATCGTGCAATACAGGGCGTTGCGCAAATAAAGCCGCAGTACTTTCAGGGACTTCGTAAGGTGGTACTCAATGGCTTTGTCTGAGAGGGCATAATGCTGGGCGAGGCGTTCAATGGGCCATCCTTTCAGCCGGTGTAGCACAAAAATCTGTCGGGTCTTATCCGGCAGCAGCTCGATGCCCCGGTTGAGCTGCTGCTGGGCCACCTCCAGCGAGTCTCCCTCCCCGCTGTGGTCGTCCGTCAGCATGAACAACTGGTAATATTCCAGGCGGCGGTTTTGGGAAATCTCCCGGCGGATGTAGTCGATTACAGCGTTACGGACCGCGCGAAACAGGTAGTTTTCCAACCGGTCGATGTGCTGCGTTTCGCGCCGTTCCCAAAGCTGGATAAACAGATCCTGCACAATTTCCTCGGCTGATTCGCGAACGTGAAGGCGACAATATGCAGTCCGGTAAAGAGGTTCCCAGTAGCGCCGGTAAATCTGCGTAAAGGCGTCACGGTCGCCCCTGCGCAAGGATTCCAGAAGAAGATTTTCGGAGGCCATCGCTAAACGGTTCATAATCCTGAAGAAATGGATGTGGCGGTGAATGTAGATTAATGGCTAAGCGCAGAAAAAGGCAACGGTCAATCCGCTAGCTAAAGCCTGCGGGCTGAAATGATCTACCTTTTGTTATGTACTTTTTTTAAATATTGCTATTATTTGGCCCTACAAACTTGGCAACCAGGGCAGAAATTGGGCCTGCAATGCGGGAGAGGCATAATTATTCGTTAAATAGCTACCTTTAAGCATGCGGACACTACTTTTGCGTCCGAAACCTATGATGATGGATTCTGCTCCTAAAATAAAACCTCTGATCAACCGTCGAACCTTCACAACGGGCCTCTTGGCGACCGGCTTTCTTTCGGCCGCCGCCCGATTTGCTGAACCGTACTCTTCTATCCGCATGACTGATTTGACTGCTACCGAGTCCGACAAACTTGTTATTTACCAGATTTTCACCCGCCTCTTCGGAAACCAGAAAACGACGAACAAACCCTGGGGCAGCCGCGACGAAAACGGCGTCGGGAAGTTCAACGACATTACCGAAAAGGCCCTCGACGAACTGAAGAAATTCGGCGTGTCGCACGTCTGGTACACCGGCGTGGTTGAACACGCGCTGATGACGGACTATTCGGCTTTCGGCATCAGAAAAGACCATCCGGCCGTGGTGAAGGGCCGGGCCGGGTCGCCCTACGCCATCAAGGATTACTACGATGTCAATCCGGACCTGGCGGTGGACGTTAAAGCCCGCATGAAGGAGTTTGAGGCGCTGGTGAAACGTTCGCACGCCGCCGGGCTGAAGGTGATTATTGACTTCATTCCCAACCATGTGGCCCGGCAGTACCATTCGGATGCCAAGCCCCGCGGGGTGAAGGACCTGGGCCAGGGCGACGACGTAAAGACGGGCTTTAGTCCGTCCAACAATTTTTACTACCTCAACCAGCCTTTTGAGGTGCCCAGCGAAGTGCACGTACCCGTCCCCGCCGATGGCCCGTATACCGAAAATCCGGCCAAAGCGACCGGAAACGACGTGTTCAGGGCCCAGCCGGACATCAACGACTGGTTTGAAACCACCAAACTCAATTACGGCGTCGATTACCAGAACGGCCGACAGACCCACTTCGACCCCATTCCTTCCACTTGGGCCAAAATGCGGGATATTCTGCTTTTCTGGGCCAAAAAGGGAGTGGATGGCTTCCGCTGCGATATGGCCGAAATGGTGCCGGTCGAGTTCTGGGCCTGGGCCATTCCGCAGGTGAAGGCCGCCAAACCGGGCATTGTCTTTATCGCCGAAATCTACAATCCGCAGCAGTACCGGAATTACATCTTCACGGGCAAATTCGACTACCTCTACGACAAGGTCGGCCTCTACGACGCCCTGCGGCGGCTGATGGAAGGCAAGGGCTCGGTCGAGGACATTACCCGGGTCTGGCAGCAGGAATCCGGCGATTTCGCCAACCACATGCTCCGTTTTCTGGAAAACCACGACGAACAGCGCATTGCCAGCAAATACTTCGCCGGGAATCCGTGGACGGCCGTTCCGGCCATGACGCTGTCGGCGACCCTGCACACGGGTCCGGTCATGATCTATTTCGGACAGGAAGTGGGCGTCAACCCGACGCAGTCGGAAGGGTTTCAGGGCGAAGACGGCCGCACGACGATTTTTGATTACTGGGGCGTGCCGGAATTTCAGGCGTGGGTGAACCGCCGGGGCGACGGACCGGGCAAATTCGACGGCGGCGGGCTTACGGCCGACCAGAAGGCGCTGCGAGCCTTTTACCAGCAGCTTAATCAGTTGGTCAACAGCTCTGACGCCATCCGGACGGGCGGCTTTTTCGACCTGCAATACGTGAACAGCAACGGCCAGAGTGAGGGCTATGACCAGCACCGGCTCTACAGCTACCTCCGGCATTCGGACGGGCAGAAGCTGCTGATCGTCTGTAATTTCGATAAGGAAAAGCCGGCAAAAACCACCGTACGGATTCCGGAAGCGGCCTGGCAGGCCATGAAGCTTGACGCCTCGAAAACCTATGCCTTCAACGACATCTTCCGGACCAAAACCCGTTTGAAAGCCGCCGCCTCCGCGGGCGTCCCCATCGAACTGCCCCCGCTGGGTGTACTGGTGATGGAAATTAAGTAGGTTTAGAGTTTATAGTTTAGGGTTTATAGTTGCTTCGCAAGGCCCGGAAATGGCGGAGCAACTTTAAACTATAAACCCTAAACCCTAAACTATAAACCCTAAACCTTAAACGACTTTTAAAATAAACTATATGTCCTCCGTTTCAACAACCCTTCGTCGCAAACCGTTGCTGAGCTTTGCCCAGATCTGGAACATGAGTTTCGGATTTCTGGGAATCCAGTTCGGATTTGCCCTGCAAAATGCCAACGTCAGCCGGATCTTTGAAACCCTCGGCGCCAACGTGGACGAAATTCCGGTGCTGTGGGTGGCCGCTCCGCTGACGGGCCTGATCGTACAGCCGATCATCGGTTACTTCAGCGACCGGACCTGGACCCGCCTCGGTCGTCGACGGCCGTACTTTCTGGTCGGGGCCATTCTGGCGACCGGGGCGCTTTTCCTGATGCCCAATTCACCCGCCCTCTGGGTCGCCGCCCTGATGCTCTGGCTCATGGACGCCTCGATCAACGTCTCGATGGAACCGTTCCGGGCGTTCGTGGGCGACAACCTGCCGTCCCGGCAGCGCACGACGGGCTTCGCCATGCAAAGCTTCTTTATCGGCGTGGGCGCGGTCGTGGCTTCCGCCTTGCCCTGGATGCTGACCAACTGGTTCGGCATGTCCAACGAAGCGCCGGCGGGCACCATTTCGGATTCTGTGAAATGGTCGTTCTACCTCGGCGGGGTCGTGTTCCTGCTGGCCGTGCTCTGGACGGTCTTCACCTCCAGAGAATACTCCCCGCAGGAACTGGCCGAGTTTGAAGACAATGTCGAAGAACCCGCCGGACGCGAGTACGACCGTCCGGAAGTCTACGCCGCGGCGGGCGCCCGGCAGCTCCGGAACGGCCTGATTGCGGTGGTGCTCGGGGCGCTGCTGTCTTTCTGGTTTACGGCGCAGAACCTCGACAAGCAACTGCTTATTTTCTCCGGAATGATTACCATCGTCGGGCTACTCTTCGCCGTTTCGGGCCTGATGCAGCGGCAGGGAAGTTACCGCAACAGCTACGTCGGGATCATCAACGACCTGGAAAACATGCCTTCGACCATGAAGCAGCTGGCCGTGGTGCAGTTCTTTTCGTGGTTCTCCCTGTTTTCGATGTGGATTTACACAACGGCGGGCGTGACCAGCCACATCTACGGCACCAAAGACACCACCTCGGCGCTTTACAACGACGGGGCCGACTGGGTGGGCGTGCTGTTTTCGGTCTACAACGGCGTGGCGGCCATCGTGGCCTTTGCCATTCCGCTGCTGGCCCGCCGGACGAGCCGCCGCATGGCGCACCTGATTTGCCTCGTCATCGGGGGGCTGGGCCTGATGTCGGTTTATTTCATCAAAGACCCGAATCTGCTGGTGCTGTCGATGGTGGCCGTGGGTATTGCCTGGGCGAGCATTCTGTCGATGCCCTACGCGATGCTGGCCGGGGCGCTGCCCGCCGGTAAAATGGGTTACTACATGGGCGTTTTCAACTTTTTCATCACCATTCCGCAACTGGTGGCGGCCGCTTTGCTGGGCTTCATCGTCAAGAATTTCTTCAACGGCGAACCCATCTACGCCCTGCTGGTCGGTGGCGTCGCGATGGTGGTGGCCGGGCTGCTGAGCCTGATCGTGAACGACCGGGACGATATTCGGGTGGAGGAAATCGGCAAATAGCCCCGCTTGCTGCCGGGTTTGGCCCCTATTTTGTTTTAATCGCTCAACAGCGGACGGAATATTCCGTCCGCTGTTGTATTTTCGTCCAGTTTGATGCCCACTTGACCGGAATGATAAGAAGTTTTACCACGCTGTTTGTCCTACTGTTTACCGCTTTTTACGTCCAGGCCCAGAACGCGCCCGTTTCGGAATTCGCTTCCTTAACGCTAACCACCGGTCGTACCCCTGCCGAAACGATGCTGCAGGTCGGCAAGGCCTTTTTGGGGAAACCGTACGTGCCGCATACCCTCGACGGAACCGAGACCGAACAGCTAATCGTCAATTTCGAACAGTTCGATTGTACCACCTACCTCGAAACCACGGTGGCGCTGACGCTGGCCCTGCAGCAGACAAACGGCAGTACCGCCGCCGCAAAACTGGAGCCTGCGTTTCGCAAAATGCTGACCCAGCTGCGTTACCGGGCCGGAGTTATCGACGGTTACGCCAGCCGCCTGCATTACTTCTCCGAATGGCTTCAGGATAACGAAAAAAAAGGACTGATCCGGGACGTGACGCGGCAGATCGGCGGCATGCAGGTTTCCAAACCCGTCAATTACATGACGGCCTGCACCTGGAAATATCCCCGCCTGAGCGACCCCGCCATTTTCAGACAGATTGCGCAGGTGCAGGAGTCGATCAGCAAACAAAGTTTCTGGTTCATTCCCAAAGCGCGCCTCCGCGAGGTGGAAGCCAATATCAAAGACGGGGATATTATCATGCTGACCGCCGCCCGGCCCGGCCTGGACATGAAGCATGTCGGGTTTGCCGTCTGGCAGAACGGGCGTGTGCACCTCCTGCACGCTTCCTCCGACCTCGGCGAAGTGGTCATTACCCAGCAACCGCTGGCGGAGTACGTCCAGTGGAACCGGCGCCTGTCGGGAATCCGGGTCGCCCGCCTGAAGGAATCCGGCCAGCCGATGATGGTACGGGCGGAGAAGTGAAGAAGGCGTGCTTTCGCAGGTTATTGGTTCCCGATGCAGATTAGTTCTCGAAGATTTACGCTGATTGTTTCTGCGTCTGTCTGCGTTTAAAAATCGGCGTCGCAACGGCGAACCGTAAACCTGCGGGAACCAACCTATCGAATCATCACAAACTGCCCTTTGTAGGTTACTTCCTTGTAGCCGGTTTTGATGCGGTAGCTGTAGATTCCGGCAGGAAGCAGGTTGCCCTGATAGCGGCCGTCCCAGGTTTCCTCGTATCCTTTCGAGAAAAACACCAGTTCGCCCCAGCGGTTGTAAATCATCACTTCGCAGTTCCGGTAGGTATCGATGTTCTGGATGACCCAGGTGTCATTGATGCCGTCGCCGTTGGGCGAGAAGGCATCCGGCATATAAAGCCTCCGGGCAACTTCCACGGCCACGCTGGCGGTTGCCGAGCAGCCCGCGGGCTCCGTGATGGTCAGGACGTAACTGGTCGTCTGAGTCGGGGCGGCGGTCGGGGTCAGAATCTGGGTGTTGTTCAGTCCGGCCGGCGGGGTCCAGCGGAAGGTGCCCTGCTGCACGTTGGTCTGAACATTCAGCCGCACGCTGTCGCCTTCAAAAATCAGGTAAGACGTTTCCGCCTGAACGGTGGGAGGAGGCAGCACCTGTACGGTCCGGGACGTCTCGTTACTGCACCCGTTGGCGTTGGTCGCTTTGTAGGTAATCCGGTGCTGACCGGGCCCCGCCACGGCCGGATTAAACTGGACTCCCTGCACTCCGGTGCCCGTAAAAGCTCCTCCCGACGGCTGGCCGCGCAGAGTCAGAGTCCGCCCCGCGGCGCTGCAAACGGGCGCCAGGGAGTCCATCGTGACCACCGGTTTGTCGTAGCGGACCAGCGTGGTGGTGGCTGTCACCCGGCAAAGTTCAGGCGTAGTCACCAGCACGGAATACGTCCCGGACTGGCGGGCGAAAATCTGGTTGGCGGTAGGAGAAAGGCGGTTGCCGTTCAGCGACCAGGCGTAGGTAAAGTCAGCCCCAACGGCCGTCGAAAGCCGGAGCGAATCCCCTTCGCAGAAACGGGTGGCCGTGCTTTGAATGGTGATGTTGGGCGGCGAAACGGTCCGTACCCGCAAGGTGTCCGAACTGACGCACTCGGCCCCGGAGGCCGACACCCGTACGGTGTATAAACCCGGCGTCCGGATGAGAAGGCTCGGCCGGTTTGCGCCCGCAAGGGGTTGCCCGTCGAGCAGCCAGCTGTACTCCTGACCCGCGACGGCGGTACTGGTCACCGCGCTCAGCGTGAGGGTGTCGTTGTCGCAGATGGGAATGCGCCGGGCGGGGTTGATTTTAACGGTAACGCCGGTCCCGATCATGACCTTTGCTTCCTCCGAAATGGTATCCCTGGAACATTGGTTTGAAAAGCTTTTCACGACGCTGTAAACGCCGGATTCCTTGACGGTGAGGGTAGGTCTGTTCTCGCCGGGAATGTTGTTGCCGTTCAATTGCCACTGGAAAGCCCAGCCCGGCTGCGCCTCGACGTTCAGCACCAGCGGGTCTTTGCTGCACCAGTTAAGATCCCGGACCTGCGTCGTGCCCTGCATGATGACGGCCGGGGGCGGGGTGTTCATGGAGCAGTCCACGACCGGAAGCTGAAAATCCCGGCGCACCAGCCCGATGACGGCTCCGTTCCGAACTTCCTCCACCAGGACCGTAAAGACGTACATGCCCACCTGCGTCGGTCGGACGGTCAGTTCGCCCGTTCCCGGATTGATGCGCAGGGCGGGGCTTCCCGGAATGGCATTCTGCTCATTGATCCCGGGGGCCCAGGTAACGGGCGGGTAAAAGTCCCGCGGCTGCGTGGTGCCGTTGAGGTTACTGCTGGTGGTGTAGCCGCGGTAGGGAGTCACCAGCGAATACCGGAGCTGGTCGCCATCGGCATCCCGGGCGCTGAAATTCATGGTAAACGGGGTGTTGACGCAGATATAGGCCCCGTTGGGCGTCAGAAATTCGGGCGACGAATTGCGGAAGGGCTGCCCGTTGCGGTTCATGGCCGGAAATTCCATGTAGAACGCCATGCCGGTGTCTCCGGCCCCCGCCAGGTTCGTGATGTCGTTGTCCCGGCAGCAGCGTTCCCAGACGATGTAATACCCGCCCGGATCGGTATACCGGCTCACATCAAACTGGTACTGAATGGAGTACCGGATGCGGACAATGTTCAGTCGGCGGGCCTTCGAACAGGCTTCGTTGCCGTAGACGAGCTGGGTGATTTCGGGGTTTCGTAAAGTTATGCCTTCAATAAGCTGGGGATTTTGTTTTTGAAAAATGTTGATGCGAATCTGCGGGTCAATCGTCGAGGGATCGTAAACCGCTCCGTTGACAAACTGGTTGACTTCGATCCGAAAAAGCCCGGTGGTGTTCAGGGCCTGCATGGTAATGTCGCCGCCGTGGATGTGTCGGCTGTGGGCTGTTATTGCGCACCACAGCAGCAACCATACGGTCAACAGACGCTTCATTATCGACATGAGCGCTCAGGTTCAGGAATTAAATGGTGTGTGAAAACTCAGCTAACCTAATTCGCTTCTACTCTTAATCGAATTAGTATATGTTAGCTGTAGACTGATAAAGTTAACAAACCGTTGCGGGAAGAGCGTTGGATAACGTGCTAATTTTATTAAATGAATCAATAATCTTTTTAAATGAAAAAGACGCCCCGAAAGGCGTCTTCTCCAGGCGGAAACGAAGGGGTGATCAGGGGAATTTCGGAAACTTGCTGAAATCCGGCTTCCGTTTTTCCAGAAAGGCGTTTTTGCCTTCCTTGGCTTCGTCCGACAGGTAATACAGCAGGGTGGCATCCCCGGCCAATTGTTGAATACCGGCCTGACCGTCGAGTTCGGCGTTGAAGGCGGCCTTCAGCATGCGGAGGGCAATCGGGCTCTTTTCCAGCATCTTACGGCACCAGTCGAGCGTGGCGTCTTCGAGCTGCTCCAGCGGAACTACTTTGTTGACCAGACCCATGTCTAAGGCTTCCTGCGCGTCGTACTGGTCGCAGAGGTACCAGATTTCGCGGGCTTTTTTCTGACCGACGATCCGGGCCAGGTACGAAGCGCCGAAGCCGCCGTCGAACGAGCCGACTTTCGGGCCGGTCTGTCCGAAACGGGCGTTATCGGCCGCAATGGAAAGGTCACAGACCACGTGCAGCACGTGACCGCCGCCGATGGCCCAGCCCGCCACCATCGCCACGACCGGCTTCGGAATCCGGCGAATCTGCATCTGCAAATCCAGCACATTCAGGCGGGGAACGGAATCTTCGCCGATGTAGCCGCCATGACCCCGCACCGACTGGTCGCCGCCCGAACAGAAGGCCTTGCCGCCTTCGCCGGTCAGAATAATGACGCCCACGCGTTCGTCCTGCCGGGCCAGTTCCATCGCCTCGCTCATTTCCCTGACCGTCAGGGGCGTGAAGGCGTTATGTTTCTCCGGTCGGTTGATGCTGATTTTCGCGACACCTTCAAAATACTGAAACTTGATCTCGCGGTACTCTTTGAGGGTCTCCCAGGGGTATTTGCTTTGCATAAAAAGATTGAATTTTGAATGACTGAATGATTGATTGACTGAATGACTGAAAAAAATAGCAGAGCAATTCAATCATTCTGTCATTCAATCATTCAGTCATTATTTTGATAATCATGGTACGTCACGTCCCACGTATGGTCGGCCAGCAGGCGGACGGTGGCGACGCAGCGGTTGAACGGAAATTTACGGCCCCATTCGTTCGGGGCGATCATCGAGAGCAGGTCCGTGCCGTCCCGTTTTTCGTAGAGATAATACGTGTGATTGATGATCGGCTCGAAGCTCATCTGGGCCATGTAGATGCGCTCGGACACTTCGACCCGGTTGCGGATCGCCGTCGCCTGTTCGGCCAGCAGCTGCATCTGGCGGTAAAGCTGCGCCAGCTGCATGTCGGTCTGGTCGTGCATGGCGGCCACGGCCTTACCCTTGATTTTGCCCTTGTCTTCGGGGCGGATAATGGCGCTTCCGGCCGAGTGGGCGTACTCCAGCAGGCCCGGCCGGTCGGTCACTTTATCAGGAGAAATCGGATTCTGAAACTGTTCTTCGTCCATATCGGAGAAACCCGTCGTACGGGGCAACGGTTCGGGATTGTGCAAAAATCCTGTAAAAGTAGTTAGTTTTGGCTGATATGATGCAACTGGATGGCAGATCCGACCATTGGCCGGACCCGCAAACCGATTACGAACGGGAAGCGTTGTCGTTTTGCCGGGACTGGCGGAGCGGACGGGAAACTTTTGTTTTGCAGACCTCCGGGTCCACCGGCACCCCCAAACCCATTCCGCTGACCCGGACCCAGATGCAGGCCAGCGCCCGCCTGACGGGCCAAACGCTCGGACTGACGCCCGGCGACGGGGCGCTCGTCTGCCTGAATATCCGGTACGTGGCGGGCGTGATGATGCTCGTGCGCGGACTCGAACTGGGGCTGCGGATGACGGTGGTCGAACCCGCTTCCGACCCGCTGGAAACGCTGCCGCCGCCCATTCCGCCCTTCGACTTCACGGCGCTCGTGCCTCTGCAACTCGAAACGCTGCTTTCGGTGCCGGGCCGCCGGGAGGTGCTTAACCGAATGAAAGCGGTCATCGTCGGCGGGGCAGCCGTGAGTCCGGCACTCGAAGAAGCCCTGCAGGCCGTGCAGGCCCCCGTGTACAGCACCTACGGGATGACCGAAACGGTTTCCCACATCGCCCTGCGCCGCCTGAACGGATCCGACCGCTCCGATCTGTTTACGGCCCTGGAAGGCGTGGAGCTGGGCGTGGACGACCGTTCCTGCCTGAATATCCGCTCCGCCGCCACGGATTTTGCCCGTATCCAGACCAACGACGTGGTGGAATTGCGGGAAGGCGGCCGGTTTCGGCTGCTGGGTCGGGCGGATTCCATCATCAACAGCGGCGGACTGAAAATTCAGCCGGAACAGGTAGAAGCGGTGCTGAGTCCGCTGCTGGCCCCGCGTCGGTATGTCGTGGTCGGGTTGCCCGACGAGCGGCTGGGCGAGCAGGTAACGCTGGTGCTGGAGGCCGAAAAACTGCCCGAAGCCTTGCTGGCCGAAGTCCGGCATTTGGTTCGTTCGCAAATGGGGCCGTTCTTTGTACCCCGCCAGCAGCGGACCCTGCCGGTTTTTCCCCTGACACCGACCGGCAAAATTGACCGAAAAACGATTCGAACGACACTTATTCCCTGAGGCCAGCCGCCGGGGAACTTTCTATGGACGCATTACAAAACCTGCAGATACGCTTTCAGTCGGCGGCCGAGATGCCCCCGCCGTACACCCATTTCTATACCCTGACGGTTCGGCCGCTGCCCGACCGCCAATTGGAGGTCGCCTTCTCGATTACCTACACCGACCGCGACGAACTGGATGCCGACGAGATCATCGCGGAAGGATTTACGGCGGATGATGATTTTGACTGGAAAGGCAAACTGCCCGCGGTATGGCATCCGGCTCTCGAATCGCTGGTTTCCAAAACCCGCCTTCAGCCGCTTCGGGCCGACAGGCTGCCTAACGACCGGGACTTTTTTGAGCTGACCATCGGTGCCGAAAATGACAAAGGCGGCCAGCCCGCCAACCAGCCCGACTGGCAATACCTGACGCAGGAACTGATTCAGGCCATCTACGAAGCGGCCGGCCGCGAACGGCCTTTTGAACTTACGTTTGTGGATATCCAGCGCGGAACAACGGCGGAAACCCAGTTGACGGCTTCGTTCGTGAAACGAGAGTTGCTGGTCAAAAGCGGGCAGCGGAGCAAAAACCTGCCGTGGGCCGAGTTGCAGCCGCTGATGAGCGAGGTATACGGCGTTCAGTATCTGTATGAAGAGGCGCTGCCGAAACTGCCGAAACGCGACGGGCAATTTCTGAATCTGGGCGAAGAACTCTGGTTTGAACTCGGCCGCGCCGTGGTCGATCTCGACGAGCCCGGGGCCGTCGCCCGCCTGCGGAAAGCCCTCCGCCGACTGGCCGAATAACCACCAAAGACTCTAAAATCAAAGCCCGTCCCGGCAGATTCGCCGGGACGGGCTTCTTTTATTTGCGGAACTCCATTCGTTCCAGAATCTGCCGCAGGTAGTACTGAACCCGTTCCAGGTCTTTTTCCAGCAAAATCTGCTTTAGCTGGATGGCGGCGAGACTTTCGTGCAGGGTTTCCAGCGTAATCTCGTCCGGGGTTTCGATCTCCTCCGGTTCTGCGGACACTTTGGGTTCGCCAATCCGGATGACGTCCCGCGGCTTTTCTTCCACCAGCCGCGGGCCGAGGGCGGGCTGCGTGTTCGGGTCGAGGCGGTGCAGCGTGAGCACCACCTTGCGGGTCGTTTCGAGACTGGCCCGGTCGAGCAGCACCTTCTGAATGTCGTTCTGCCCGGTTCGGGTCTGAAAAAAATCATCCGCTTCGGCGAGCTTTTTCTTGATCGAACGGCCACCCAGCGATTTTTTATAACTCGCAAATAAGTCCCGCCAGTACGAAATATCGCCCTGTGGGTTAAGCAGTAACGGTTTTTCAGCCGTCATGAAGGGTAGGGGGTAATGGTTACTAAATCGTTGAAGGTTTACGGTGTGTGATCGACGGCTCAGCGCCCGGAATGCCCGGCTACTTAATCCGTTCCAGTTCGAAGTTCAGCTCGTTCACCAGCGACCGGACGCGGTCCAGCGAGGGCGGCGGCTCCGGCAACTGCTGGCTCATGAACGCCTTCACTTCCCAGACTTCCAGCACATCGCGGATCGGCACCTCCCGGCTCGGAATGGCCGATTGGTCGGAGGCAAGCAGCAGTGCCCCTTTCAGTTTCACCTGATTAAAGACGCGCCGACAGACCAGCCCCTGGTGCTGAATCAGCAGCATGTACAGTTTTCCGTCGGCAATCTCAAACCAGTTGCGGACAAACTGCCCGACCAGCAGAGCCCCCGGAAAGACAAACTCGTCGCCCGTCTCGAACGCCCGGTAATGGCCCGGCGGCAGCAGAGGCATCTGAAAGGAGGGAAGCCGGTTCAGGAAATCGAGGTGCTGATATCGCTGCTGGTATTCTCCGGCCTGGCTGAGCCGGACAAGCTGGATGGACGTCTGCGGGTGCAGGTCTTCGGCTACCGGTCGGGCGGCCGGGGCGGAGCTGTTTTCGTAGGTATTGTTGAACGCCGGGGGCGGCGGTGCCTGGTAATTGGTCACCACGAACGGAATCGAATTCCGACCGGAAACGGGCCGCGGAACAATCCGCTGCGCGACGAGCCGGATGGGTTCGGGCCCGACCGGACCGCGGGTAACCGACTTGTAATCCGGAATCAGGTCGCCCCGGCGGGGTTCGGGCGCCGGTTCGACCATCCGGGCCGGTTCGGGCGAGTGGTAAAACTTATCCAGAATGGCCGCCAGAGGTTTGGGTTCGGGCTGGCGGAGTTCAGGCTGGCGGGGTTCGGGCGCTTCGGGCAGTTCGCGGGGCAGGGGCGCGGCCGTGCCGATGGGCTCCAGCCGGTCCAGCGGAATGCTGAGGTCCGGCGTTTCGCGGAGCCGCCGCAGGTCGTTTTTAAGCAGGTGATCGACCGTCGTATTAAAGGCCCGCGCGATGGCCATCAGATTGTCCAGGTTCGGATTGGCCCGGGCTTCTTCGTACGCCCCGAGCAGCGAGCGTTTGATGCCAATCCGTCGGGCAAACTGCTCCTGGGTCAATCCGTTCAGGCGGCGCAGATATTTTATATTATTGCTGACAATGCTCATAAAATGCCTTTTGCCAAAGTTATTAGTAATCCCGCAGAAAACAACCGAAAGGCACAATTTACCCGGGCAACGGCCGAAGACCAGCGTTCGGACCCCGCTGGTTTTTAGGGAAAATTTGTATTTTTATTTCCCTGCAAGCGCCTAACCTTCACCAATATGACTACTCTTTCTCCGGAAAAAGACCTTCAAACCGCCTTAAAAGCCCTTTTTGAAGCGCAGCGGCAGCACGCTCCGCTCGTAGCCCAGACCACCGCAGACGAACGCATCGGCAAACTGAAACGGATGCAGGCGTACATCATGGACCATCTGGAAGACATTCAGCAGGCCATGTTCAACGACTTCCGGAAGCCGGGCGCGGAGGCGCTGATTGGGGAGGTCTATTCTCTCAACGGAGAACTGAAACATACCATCCGGCATCTGCGCCAGTGGATGAAACCCCAGCGCGTGCCGACCTCTCTGGCGCTCGTCGGCACGACCAGTTACATCCGCCACGAACCGAAAGGCAACGTCCTGATCATTGCCCCCTGGAACTACCCGTTCGCCCTCTGCATCAAACCGCTGATTTCGGCCGTGGCGGCCGGGAACGTGGCTATTCTGAAGCCGTCGGAGATGACGCCCCACACCGCCGCCGAAGTCCGGAAAATGATCGAAACCCTGTTTCCGCGCGAAGAGGCGGCCGTGGTGGAAGGAGATGCCGCCGTTTCGCAGCAGCTTCTCGAACTTCCCTTCAACCACATCTTTTTCACCGGAAGTCCGGCCGTCGGGAAGGTCGTCATGGCCGCTGCCGCCAGACACCTGGCTTCGGTTACGCTGGAACTTGGCGGCAAATCGCCCTGCATCGTCGATCGCACGGCCGACCTGAAGGCAACGGCCGAAAAAGTGGCGTGGGGAAAGTGCATCAACAACGGGCAGACCTGCATTGCGCCGGATTACCTCCTCATTCACCAGAGCGTCAAGGAGGCGTTTATGGAACAGTACGGCCGGGTCATCAAGAACATGTACGATGCCGAAGGCAAGGGCGTGGAAACGTCCGACAGTTACGCCCGCATCGTCAACGCCCGGCATTTCCAGCGCATCAAATCGCTGCTGGACGAGGCGGTTCGCGGCGGGGCGACCATCACGCTCGGCGGACGCACGCGGGCGGAGGACAATTTCATCGAACCGACCGTGGTCGAAAACGTCACGGATTCGATGCGGATTATGCAGGAGGAAATTTTCGGCCCGGTCCTGCCGGTGGTCACTTACCGGAGCAACGAGGAGGTGGTGAAGCTGATCAACAGCCGGGAAAAGCCGCTGGCGCTGTATATCAACAGCCGGGACGAGGCCAGCATCCGGTATTTTCTGGAGCACACCACGGCCGGCGACACGATCATCAACGACCTGCTGCTCCAGTTCACCAATCCGGAACTGCCGTTTGGGGGAGTCAACAACAGCGGAATCGGGAAGTCGAACGGCTTTTTTGGCTTTCAGGAGTTTTCCAATGCCCGGGGCGTGATGCGGCGGCAGTTTGGAACGATGAAGTTTATTTATCCGCCCTATACCGAAAAAGTCAGAAAACTGATCGGCTACCTGGTCCGGTACGTCTGAACCTACTCGCTGTCCATCGGCAGGCTCACGGTGTCGCGCCAGTAATTCATCAGTTCCTTCACCATCTGGATCAGGTCCGCAAAATGGACGGGCTTGACCAGATACGAATTGGCCCCAAGGCGATAGGCTTTTGCCAGTTCCGCCCGCGAGGAGGTGAGCATCAGCACGGGAATCGTCCGGAAGCGGCGGTCTGCCCGGATGGCCTGTAGGGTTTCAATGCCGTTTTTCAGGGGCATGTTGACGTCCAGAATGATCAGCGAAGGCAGCGTCTGGCCGGATTCCGGGTTAAAGCATTCCTGTAGATACGCGAGGGTCTGTTCGCCATCTTCGACAAACCGGCTATTGTCGAACAGGCCGTTCTGCATAAAGGCTTCCTCCAGCAGCATCCGGTCCTCTTCATCATCGTCGGCAATCAATACGGTAAACGGACGTGTCGATAACATACAAGTTGTGGTTGTGGGGATCACCCTGACTCCCGATTTTCCAATCGGATATTGAAGATAACCTTTGTAAAAGGTTGTAACCAACGAATTACACGAATTTAAAAGCTTTTTAATTATATGTGACCCGATTTGACTGTGCGGTTACAATTAGAAGGCAACATTTGCAGGATTTTTGTATTTCTAGCAAAAAATAAAGTACCATTGCAGAAACGGCTGCTACCTAATCTATGCGATTACTTTTCCTCGCTTTAATCTTCGTTAGTACCCTTTGTCGGGCGCAATTTCTGACCGAACCCGACCAAAACCCCACCTCGCTGCATTGGTTTGTTATCCGAAGTCCGCATTTCCGGGTCATCTATCCCCAGGGAATGGATTCCACCGCCCGGCAGACGCTCATCCGGCTCGAAACGGCCCGGGAGCCGGTCAGCCAGTCGCTGGGGCGCAGACCCCGCCCGCTGTCGGTGATTCTGCAGAACCAGACCACCGTCAGCAACGGATTTGTGACGCTGCTGCCCCGACGGAGCGAGTTTTTTTCAACGCCGCCCCAGAGCCCTTTTCTGGCCGGAACCCTGAACTGGCTCGACCAACTGGCTCTGCACGAATACCGGCACGTCGTCCAGTACGAAAAAGGGCTGACCGGCATTTCCGGAGCGTTTCGCACGGTATTTGGCGATGGCATGCTCGCCGTGATTGCGCAGGGCATGCCGGACTGGTTTTTCGAAGGCGATGCCGTCGGGGCCGAGACCGTTCTGAGCCGCAGCGGACGCGGACGCATCCCCGAGTTTGACCTCGGCCTGCGGGCCAACCTCCTGGCTGGTCGCCGCTATTCGTACCCGAAAGCGGTCAGCGGATCGTTTCGGGACAATGTGCCCAATCACTACGTCCTGGGCTATTTTCTGACCACTTACCTCAAACGCAATCAGGGAGCCAACGCCTGGGACCAGATTCTGAGCCGGTATTACCGATTCCCGTTCTACCCGTTTTCTTTTTCCAATTCCCTGAAAAAAACGACCGGCTACCGGGTGGAAGAACTCTACCGCCGGACGATGCAGGACCTCGAAACGGAATGGCGGGCGCAGCAGGAAGGATTGCCGGTGACGCCGGGAACGCCTCTGGTCACGGGCAGAAACCGGGCGTTTACCAACTACCAGTTTCCGCAGTTTATCGACAACCGCCGGACGGTCGCCGTCAAATCCGGGCTGGCCGACATTCAGCAACTGGTCATTCTGTCCCCGGAAGCTCCCGAACGGCGGGTGCATGTGCAGGGACTTTTCAACGACCCGGACCAGATTTCGGCCGCGGCCGGAAAAGTCGTCTGGACGGAATTTATTCCCGATCCGCGCTGGGGTGCCCGGATTTTTTCGGACCTGAAACTGCTGGACGTCGCCTCCGGAAAAGTGCGTCGGCTGACCTACCGCGGGCGTTTTACGACGGCTTCCCTGTCGCCGGACGCCAGCCGCCTCATTGCCGTGGAGAACGACGAAAACGGGCTGACGCGGCTGGTCGTGCTCGAAACGGCTTCGGGCCGGGCGCGGCGGTCGTTCAGCGGCGCGGCCGGGGTTTTCTACCAGCATCCGCGGTGGGCCGACGACGGCCGGACGGTGGTGGTGGTCCGGCTGGCGGCGGGCCGCAAAACGCTGGAAGAACTGGACACCGAGACGGGCACCCGGCGTCTGCTGCTGCCCGAACGAAACGAAAACCTGAGCCATCCGCAACCCTGGCGAGAGTGGGTGTTTTACAATTCGCCCCGCTCGGGCATGGACAACATTTATGCGCTTAACCGACGGACCGGCCAGCAGTTTCAGGTGACCTCCCGGCCGCTGGGCGCTTACCATGCCGCCGTTTCGCCGGATGGCACGCGGCTGGCTTTTCAGGATTTTACCGCGGACGGGCACCGCATTCTGGAAATGCCGCTGGAACCGGCGCGCTGGCGGCCGCTGGCGGAGGTCAGGGAAGAGGCGGTCCGGTACTTTGGTCCGGTGGTGCGTCAGGATGCGGGGGTGGTGCCGCTGGATTCCTCGGCTGGCCGGACCGTGGCCCGCGCCGAACGGTACCGGCCTCTGGTGCACGCCTTTAACATTTTCAGCTACGGTCCGCTGGTGAGTTCAAGCGGACAGGAACTTCAACTCGGTATTCAATCGCAGGACCTGCTGGGCACGACGCTGCTGGCCGCCGCTTACTCGTACGATGCCACGGAACAGACCGGGGCTTTTTCGACCAACCTGAGTTACCGGGCCCTGTTTCCGATTATTGACCTGGGCTTTACGACCGGGCAGCGCCGCACCTCGGTTTATGTCGACCGACGCGAGCCGCTGGATTCCCTGCGCTCGGACCGCTGGAACTACAACCAGTTCCGGGCCGGACTCCGCCTGCCGCTGAATCTGACCCGGTCCCGGTATCTGCAGAGCCTGAATGCTTCGGTCTTTTATAATTTCCAAAGTGTAAAAGGCTACGAACTTCCCGCCCGGTTTTTTACCGAAGCCGGGGGCAATTCCCTGCATTTCATGAACTACGGGCTGTCGTACAACCTTAGTTTGAAGCAGAGCAAACGGGATGTGGCTCCCCGGTTGGGTATTGGGCTGTCTGCCACGTTGCGTCACACGCCCTTTGGCGGGGCTTTGCGCGGGGAATTGTGGGGTGTTTCGGGCGGGTTGTTCCTTCCGGGTATTGGCCGGCACCACAGCATTCGCTTCCGGGGCGCTTACCAGCAGCAGCGCGGCCTGACCGATGGCGACCGTTCGCGTCTGTACCGGTTTGCCCCGGCCGTGCTGTATCCGCGCGGCGCACCCTACATTGCGTTTGACCGGTTGCTGATTGGCGGGGCCGAATACCACCTTCCGCTCCTGAACACGCATTGGGCGCTGGGCCGGTGGCTTTACGTGCAGCGGGTCAAAGGAATGGTGTTCACCGATGTGGCGCAGGGGCAAAGCCGTATCCCGGCCTCGGGCAACCGGATTCAGCAGGTGACCGGCGATGAGCACACGGTCGGAGCAGACCTTTCCTTTGTTTTTAATCCGCTCCGTTTACGAACCAACCTGGAAGTCGGCGTCCGGACCATCTACAACGTCCGCACCGGCCTCTGGGACCTGCAGCCGCTGGTAATTGATGTTGGATTTTAAAGTCCTAACTCGGAAAGTCGTAAGTCGCTCCGCCATTCCCTAACCTGGCGAAGCCGCTTACGACCGCTGGTACTGTCGTGCTTTGCAAGTTTTGAGTTAGTATTTTTTCAATATCTTTGAATTACCTGTGGGACAAGATGGCTTCGGCCTCTTGGTCCTGTGTAGTCCCGCTAGTCGGGACTATTTTTTTAGCCTGGTCCGATACGTTCTTTGTCGTAGTTGGAGAGTAACTAGGCTCGTACTCAGACCCGTTGCGCCAGAGAGCATAACATAGAGTAAGCAGCTTTTTCTGGACGGCTACATACGCTTTCATTTTGATGCGTGATCGGCTATAGACCCGCTCATAAAGGGCGGCACAGCCAGGTTCACCAAAACGCACCGCATTGAGAGCGGGTAGATGCAAGATACGACGAATGCGACTGTTCCCCTTTTTTGAGATGCGCGTCTTACCGATATGTTTGCCCGATTGGTTTTCCACTACGTCATAGCCAGCAAAGCTCACTAGTTGCCGTACGTTCTCAAAGCCCGTGAAGCCATTTGTCTCTGCCACTAGTGTAGCGGCCGACAGTCGGCCCAGCCCCTTGATGGCACTCAGCCGATCAATGCCTTCCCGTAAAGGTTGATCATCGTCCAGCAGATCATTAATGGCCTGACTGATTTCGGTCAACTGCCTGTCATAGAGAGTAATGAGGTTGTCAAGCTGTTTGAGGATGAACCCATCGCTGAACTGGCTGTACTCAATAGAGTGCTTTTGATTCTGGCTTTGGGTCTTCAGTTCCTGTAACCTTTGGTGTTGACGAGTTAGCATCCGCAGACTGTATATGTTCTTCGAGAGTGGTTGCCAAAGCGGCAGTTGCTGTTCAAGCGTCATACGAGCCAGCCCTTGTGCATCAATGCGGTCATTCTTAGACTTGAGACCCAGGCTTTTGAGGTAGTGCTTTGCTTTGTTTGGCAGGACCACACTGACCGATTGGTCTTTGGTAAACAGATACCAGGCCAGGGTCTCATGATAAACGCCTGTGGCTTCCATGACATAGCGAACCGGTAGGTCTGTCTGCTTACAGTGCTTTCCTAGCCAGGTCATTAGTCCTGAGAAAGCGGCCGCCTTGTTAACTAGTTTAGTGGTTCCTTTGACCGTCACTTTTCCGGTGGTGTCCATAACGGAAACACAAACGTGAATGGTGTCTTTGCCAATGTCAAAGCCCACCCCGTAACGTAGGAAGGTAGCTGTCGCTTTCATAGTGGATAAGGGTTAGAAGTGAACTGACCGCTTTTCTCGTCTTTTGCACATGTATGCAGGATTACAGTACAGAACCGTATCCATAGGTACTGTTGAAGTTACTGAGAAAAAGCAGGGTGGACAGATAGACCAGCGGTACAACATCGTCATCATAGACGTGTTAGCGGCGGAACCCGGGCTGCTGCCCACCCCTGTCAGGGACTAACCCAAAATTGCACTCTTTCCAACTATATCAAAGAAAACCAAAGATATGAGCGGCGGACCGCTTACGACTTTCCGACTTACGACTGATTAATAAACTTCTCTCCTTGCCGCTTTGACTGTATTCTGCATGAGGGAGCAGATGGTCATGAGGCCGACGCCGCCGGGGACGGGCGTGATGAAGCCCGCTTTGGGCGCTACTTCGTCGAACTTGACATCGCCTTTGAGGGCAAATCCGCTTTTCTTGCTGGCATCCGGGACTTTTTCGAGGCCCACGTCGATCACAACGGCTCCTTCTTTCACCATTTCGGCGGTAATAAACTCGGGTTTCCCCAGGGCGGCAATCAGAATGTCGGCCGTCCGGGTGATTTCCGCCAGATTTTTGGTCCGGCTGTGGGTCAGGGTCACGGTGCAGTTGCCGGGGTAGTCGTTGCGCTGCATCAGAATGCTCATGGGCAGTCCCACAATCTGGCTCCGGCCCACCACGACGCAGTGCTTTCCGGCCGTTTCGATTTCGTACCGTTTGAGCATTTCGAGGATGCCCTGGGGTGTGGCCGACACGTATGCCGGGAGTCCCTTGGCCATCCGGCCGATGTTGATGGGGTGAAAGCCGTCCACATCCTTGGAGGGATGAATCGTTTCCATCACCTTATCGGCCGAAATATGGGCCGGCAGGGGAAGTTGCACAATCAGTCCGTCCATGTCCGGATTCTGGTTCACCTCTTCCACTTTGGCCAGCAGTTCCGCCTCCGTGACCGAGTCGTCGAACCGGATGAGGGTCGATTTCATGCCGACTTCTTCGCAGCTTTTCATCTTGCTGGCCACGTAGGTTTCACTCCGTCCGGCGGTGCCAACCAGAATGGCGACCAGATGTGGGATTTTTTGACCATTGGACCGAATTTCGGTGACTTGCGTGGCGATTTCCTGCTTTATTTGCTGCGAGAGAAGTTTACCGTCCAGAAGTTGCATGCGTGATTGGGGCAAAGTGGAGATGCAGTATTGTTTTGTGCCGCGAAAGTAAGTCGTTTCTGACGATTTTCAAGAATTCTACCAGAAAGAGGGGTGTAAGCCGCAGTGGCCCGGATATCGATTGACTTGTCTCAATGGCTTTTAAGAACGACAAATACGACTCCGCTCTCCCTCTTTTTTATGCTCTGGATTCTGATTGGCCTGAATGGAATCATGGCGGTCCTTACCGTCAGGCTGCTGGTCATTGACCGGGAAGTTCTGGCCGAACAAGCCCGCCGCCGGATGATTGCGGCCGTTTTTCTGTTCAACATGGTGCTTCTGACCATCGCGGTGCTCCACCTCTGGAGCCGGTAACTTTCCAACGGAAAAACTCTTCGATCCGGGGTCAGGCCAGAAGCTGCTCGGCGAGCCGCGAAAGGCCCGTCGTGGCCGGTTCCTGAATAAACGTGAGGTTTTTGCGGGGCCGGACTTCCGGACTGTGGGGGTCCACCACGTAGATGGGCACGCCCGGACGCACAAAATTGATGAGGCCCGCCGCGGGGTAGACCGCCATCGAGGTACCGACCACGATAAAAATATCCGCCTCGGCGGCAATCTCCATGGCCGGTTCAATCATGGGCACCATTTCGCCGAACCAGACGATATGCGGCCGGAGCTGGGAGCCTTTTTCGCACAGGTCGCCCCGGTTGAGTTCCCAGCCTTCCACCGGGTACACGAGGGTTTCGTCGGCGGTACTCCTGGATTTGAACAGTTCCCCGTGCAGGTGCAGGACGTTGGACGAACCGGCCTTTTCGTGCAGCGGGTCCACGTTCTGCGTAATGATGAGCACCTCGTACTTTTCTTCCAGTTTGACCAGGGCGTAATGACCGGCGTTGGGCGCAACGTCCAGCGCCTGTCTGCGGCGCTGGTTGTAAAACTCCAGGACCAGGTCCGGGTTGCGCTGCCAGGCTTCAGGCGTCGCCACATCCTCGATCCGGTATTCTTCCCAAAGGCCGTTGGAATCCCGGAACGTACGGATACCACTTTCGGCACTGATACCGGCACCAGACAGAACAACAAGTTTCGGGCGTGGATTCATGATTGAGTAGAAGGCTCGGATGCACAAAGGACACCGGTGACGACTGTCAGGTCCGGTGTCCTCTGCTTACGAAAATTATTTCTTTTTGGCTGCTACTTTCTTCGTGCCTGTCTTGGCCGCCGCAGCTTTCGGTTTGGCCGCCGCAGCTTTTGGTTTGGCGGCCTTCGGCTTTTCGGCCGCCGCCGGTTTTGCGTCGGAGGATTCACCCGCCAGTTCAAGGCATTTTTCGAGCGTCAGCGTCGCCGGGTCCACGTCTTTTGGAATCTTGACATTCCGCTTGCCGACCGCGATGTACGGGCCGTACATGCCTTTGACAACCTTCACCGCCGGATTCTCGGCGAACTCCCGGATGTATTTGTTCGACTCGGTATCGCGCTTTTGCAGAATAAGTTCAATCGCCCGGTCGAGGGTAAGCCCGGCGAGCGTTTCGCCTTTCGGCAGCGAGATGTACTTGTCGTCGAACTTGACGTAGGGGCCGAAGCGGCCTTTGCCCGTCGAAACCGGACGGCCTTCAAATTCGCCCAGCGTTTCCGAGGAGCTTTCCGCCCGTTTCTGCTGGATCAGTTCGATGGCGCGGTCGGCCACGATGGTATACGGGTCGTCTTCTTTCGTGAGCGAAACGTACTTGTCGTCGTGCCGGACATACGGCCCGAACTTGCCGATGGCCACCGTCATTGGTTTGTCTTCAAAGAATCCGACTTCGCGCGGCAGCTGGAACAGGCTCAGGGCTTCCTCCAGCGTCACGTTCTCGATGAGCTGGCCCTGCCGGAGGTTGGCAAACTGCGGTTTTTCCTCGTCGGAAGCCTCGCCGATCTGCACATACGCCCCGTAGCGGCCCATCCGAGCCGTCACCGGTTTGCCTGTTTTCGGGTCGATTCCAAGTTCCTTCACGCCGGCGGCCTGTTTCAGGGACACGGTCGCTCCCGCCACGTCGGTCACCTTCGCGTGGAAACCGCCGTAGAAGTTCTTGATCATGTCCTGCCAGCCCAACTTTCCGCCCGCGATTTCGTCAAAATCCTTCTCGACGGTAGCGGTAAACTTGTAATCGACAATATCCGGGAAGAATTCGACCAGAAAGTCGTTGACCACCATGCCCGTATTGGTCGGGAACAGCTTGGACTTTTCGGAACCGAAGTTTTCCTTGTCGGTCTTCTGCTCGATGGTTTTCGTCCTGCCGCTCAGCACCAGTTCCTGGAAGGTCCGTTCCTGGCCGGGCTTGTCCTGTTTGACGACGTATTCCCGTTTGATGATCGTGGAAATCGTCGGGGCGTAGGTCGACGGGCGGCCAATGCCCATTTCTTCCAGCTTTTTCACCAGCGACGCTTCCGTGTAGCGCGGGGCCGGACGGGTGAACCGCTCGGTGGCTTTCAGCGTGTCGAGGTTGAGCTGCTGGCCGACGTTCAGCGGCGGCAGCATGCCCTTGCTTTCCTCGTCTTCGTCGTCGCGGGATTCCAGGTACACTTTCAGGAAGCCGTCGAACTTGATGACTTCGCCCTGGGCGATCAGCTCTTCCGGGGTCGTCGAGATGCTGATGGTGGCCGTCGTCCGTTCCAGCAGGGCGTCCGACATCTGGGAGGCGATGGCCCGTTTCCAGATGAGTTCGTACAGCCGTTGTTCGTTGCGGTCGTTGCTCGCTTTGCGGTTGGAAAAATCGGTCGGACGGATGGCTTCGTGCGCTTCCTGAGCCGAGTCGTTTTTCGTTTTGTACTGCCGGGTATGGGCGTATTTTTCGCCGAAATCGGCGATGATGGCGTCTTTCGCCTTCTGAATGGCTTCCTGCGAAAGGCTGGTCGAATCAGTACGCATGTACGAAATCTTACCGGCCTCGTAAAGTTTCTGCGCCAGCGTCATGGTCTGCGAAACCGAGAAGGAAAGTTTGCGGGAAGCTTCCTGCTGCAGGGTCGAGGTCGTAAACGGTGGGGCGGGCGACTTCTTGGCCGGTTTGGTTTCCAGGCTTTCGATGGTAAAGATCGCCTGGCGGCAGCGTTCGAGGAAGGCCCGGGCGTCGTCCAGCGTAGGGAGGTTTTTGGGCAGTTCGGCCGTCAGGATCTTGCCGCCTTCGATGAGGAACTGCGCCACTACCCGGTAGCTGGATTTGGCCTTGTGGCCTTCCACTTCCCGTTCGCGCTCGACAATCAGGCGAACGGCCACGGACTGCACCCGTCCGGCCGACAGACCGGCTCCCCGGGCCTTGATTTTTCGCCACAGCACGGGCGAGAGTTCGAAACCGACGAGGCGGTCCAGCACCCGGCGGGCCTGCTGGGCATTTACCAGGTCGAGGTCGATCCGGCGCGGTTGCTGGATGGCGTTCAGAATCGCATTTTTGGTGATTTCACGGAAAACGATCCGTTTGGTATCTTCCCGCAGACCAAGGGCTTCTTTTAGGTGCCAGGATATGGCTTCGCCTTCGCGGTCGTCGTCCGTCGCGAGCCAAACCTCTTCGGCCTCCTTGGCTAATTTCTTTAACTCGTTGATTACCTGCTTTTTTTCCGGCGAAACTTCGTAAACAGGACGAAAGCCGTTGTTCACGTCGATCGCCATGTCGTCCTTGGGCAGATCCCGAACGTGACCGAAGCTTGATTTTACCGTAAAATCCTTACCCAGATAGCCTTCAATGGTCTTCGCCTTAGCCGGCGACTCCACGATTACCAGGTTTTTGGACATAGAGTTATTCAGGTTAATTTGTAAAAATGCGTGTTCCCATTCCCCTCGTTTGCGCCAAAGATAGACGCAAAACCGTCAATAAATGCAAATAGTTTGATGAAACGGTTGCGAAGAGGAGCGGTTCGCAGTTGTAAAAAAGTAACGTTTTGTAGCGGCCGAACGTTCGGAAAAACCGGACCAAAATGCAGGAATAAGCTGCTGGCAAAAAGCGGAATCCGGAAAAATAGAACGGCGACCTTTTGAGAGCCGCCGTTAAAATAAAGTACGGAAGGGAGGCTATTTCTGCTCCGTGATGTTGCCCCGAATCTCTCCGCCGGGGAAAGCCGCCGAGTGCAGATTGACGTAAAACCGTCCGGCCACCATGCTGTCGATCCGGCTCTGGGCCAGCGTTGTCTGCCCGGTGATGGGCGAGGTCAGGCTGTTGAACGGAATAACGACCGGGCCATTCTGCCCCGGCGATCCGGCATGGATGTGCCCGGCTGTGGGCGTAAAGCCGCTGTAGCGGACTTCGTAAGTCATGACCCGCGTGGTCCGGTCGATGCTGCCGGTGAAGGTGCCGGTCGCGGCGGAGGTGGTGGCCGGTACTTCCTGCTGGCCGTTCAGCGTGGCCGTCAGGCGGGTGGTATTGTTTGCCGGAACGTCGTCATCGTCATCCTTGCAGCCAGTAAAAACCAGGGAGGCCGCCATCACCAGCGACAGAGGCCAGAGGAACAATTTACTTTTCATGGGTAGATCAGTAAGCGTGGAATATTTTGTTATCGAAACAAGATACGAACCGGCGCGTCATTTGGATTTTTCCGGTCGTTTTTCCGACAATACGGTCCCGGCTTATTTATATCCATTTCAATTTAGCAACATAAAATTCCGCCCGTTTTTACTTTAGACCTAAAATCATCTAATTTTGGCACGCTGAGCGGAAACCGTCCGGCCGTGAACCGAAACCCTTCCGTAAATGGTTGGTTCAATAGAGTAGTCTTAGTTTTGTTACCCGTACTTTTCACCGAATCAAATTCCTATAGCCTATGGCGTTCGATTTTGACATGATTCAGCGCGCCTACGCCCGTTTCGGCGAGCGCGTTGAAGCCGCCCGGAAGGTTGTTGGGCGTCCGCTCACCCAGTCCGAGAAGATTTTGTATGCCCACCTGAGCGCCGGCATCGCCGAAAAAGCGTATGCCCGTGGGAAAGATTACGTCGACTTTGCGCCCGACCGCGTAGCGATGCAGGACGCAACGGCCCAGATGGCCCTGCTTCAGTTCATGCAGGCGGGCCGTCCGCAGGTGGCCGTTCCCTCGACGGTTCACTGTGACCACCTGATTCAGGCGGAGGTTGGTGCCGCGCAGGACCTTGCCAACGCCAACAATAAAAATAAAGAGGTCTACGACTTCCTGGCTTCGGTCTCCAATAAATATGGTATTGGTTTCTGGAAGCCCGGTGCCGGGATCATCCACCAGGTTGTGCTGGAAAACTACGCGTTTCCGGGCGGCATGATGATCGGCACGGACTCGCACACGCCGAACGCGGGCGGTCTGGGCATGATTGCCATCGGTGTCGGCGGCGCGGATGCCTGCGACGTGATGGCGGGTCTGCCGTGGGAGCTGAAAATGCCCAAACTGATCGGGGTGAAGCTGACCGGCAAACTGTCGGGCTGGGCTTCGGCCAAAGACGTGATCCTGCGCGTAGCCGGTATCCTGACCGTAAAAGGCGGAACGGGCTGCATCGTGGAATACTTCGGCGAAGGCGCCGAAAGCCTGTCCTGCACGGGGAAGGCGACCATCTGTAACATGGGTGCTGAAATCGGGGCAACGACCTCTATTTTCGCCTATGATGAGAAAATGGCCGACTACCTCCGCAGCACCGAGCGCTCCGACATCGCCGAAGCGGCCAATGCCGTGGCGGCTCACCTGCGCTCGGATGACGAGGTTTACAACGACCCGGCTACCTACTTCGATCAGGTGATCGAGATTAACCTGTCGGAGTTGGAGCCGCACATCAACGGTCCGTACACGCCTGACCTGGCGTGGCCGCTGTCCAAATTCGCCCAGGCCGTGAAAGAAAACGGCTGGCCGGAGAAGCTGGACGTGGGCCTGATCGGTTCCTGCACCAACTCCTCGTACGAGGACATCACCCGCGCCGCTTCCGTTGCCGAGCAGGCGATTACGAAGAATCTGAAAACCAAGTCGGAATACACCGTAACGCCGGGTTCCGAACTGGTTCGCTACACGACCGAGCGCGACGGGCTGCTGAATACCTTCGAGCAGATCGGCGGCGTCGTGTTGGCCAACGCCTGCGGGCCCTGCATCGGGCAGTGGGCCCGTCATATCGACGACCCGAACCGGAAAAACTCCATCATCACGTCCTTCAACCGGAACTTCGCGAAGCGGAACGACGGGCTGGCTTCGACGCACTCGTTCGTGGCTTCTCCGGAAATCGTGACGGCTTTCTCGATTGCGGGTAGCCTGACGTTCAACCCGATGACGGACACGCTGACCAACGAGGCCGGTGAAGAAGTAAAACTTGACGAACCACAAGGTATCGAACTGCCGGTCAATGGCTTTGCCGTAGAAGACGCGGGCTACCAGGCTCCGGCCGAAGATGGCAGCGGCGTGCAGGTACTCGTCAGCCCGACCTCGGACCGTCTGCAGCTGCTCGATCCGTTCCCGGCCTGGGAAGGCACCGACCTGACGGGTCTGAAGCTGCTCATCAAGGCGAAAGGCAAGTGTACGACCGACCACATCTCGATGGCCGGTCCGTGGCTGAAGTACCGCGGTCACCTCGACAACATTTCCAACAACATGCTCATCGGGGCCGTGAACTTCTACAACGAGAAGACCAACACGGTGAAAAACCAGCTGACGGGCGAATACGCCGAAGTGCCGACGGTACAGCGGGCGTACAAAGCGGCCGGTATCGGCTCGGTGGTTGTCGGCGACGAGAACTACGGCGAAGGTTCGTCGCGGGAGCACGCCGCCATGGAGCCGCGTCACCTCGGCGTTCGGGCTATCCTGGTGAAATCGTTCGCCCGGATTCACGAAACGAACCTGAAAAAGCAGGGCATGCTGGGTCTGACGTTCGCCAACCCGGCGGATTACGACAAGGTCCAGGAAGACGACACCATCGACATCCTCGGCCTGACGGAGTTCGCTCCGGGCAAGCAGCTGACAATTCGCCTGAACCATGCCGATGGCACGTCGGACGAATTCCCGGTGAACCATACCTACAACGAACAGCAGATCGAGTGGTTCAAAGCCGGTGCGGCCCTGAATCTGATCCGCCAGAAGGTAGGCGCGTAACTGTACCGACGCATTAAATAGCGTCGATTCGGAGGCGGCAATCGTGAAAGCGGTTGCCGCCTTTGTTTTGGCTGACCTTAATCACGTCTGCGGCAAACTTTCTTCATGGGTGTGGTCTGCCGAAGCCTCTACTTTTGGTCATTCACCAGTTAAGACCAACTACCATGACAACCGAAAGCAAATACCTCTTCGACCTGCATACAGAACACACCGAATGGATAAACGCCCTGAATCTGTTTGAGGACCAGCTGCAGATCATGACCGAGCGGCTGGCCGAAGTCAGCGCGAAAAACACGGCTCCGGAGGTGAAGATGGCAGTAGAGCAGTTTCAGAACCGCCTTTACATTCAGAAAAACGAACTGGATTACCTGCGCCACGACATCAAACAGGCCGAGAATGCCGTGGTGGCGGAGGTCGAAGCGAATCCGGTGGCGACCGATCACCGCAAGATGCAGGATGATCCGCAACTCCGGGATCGCGTCAATACCTACAAAGCGTTACTGAAAAACCTCCGGGCGGAATTCAACCAGTTTGCAGGAGAAAATCTGTAGTTTCTTCATCTTCAAACGGAATGGCCGGCTGTGCAAGCCGGCTTTTTTGGTTTTATGGGCGGGGAGGAGTGGGAGAACAGGAGGGTGGGCGGCTCGGGCTAATGTAAAAGTAGTAATGAAGGAGAACACTATTTTGTCATAGAATGAAATAGAACTTCGTGTAGTTTTCGTGTCTTATGAAACAAAATTCATAGAAGGCGAATGATATTTCCTGGAAAGCGAATATTATTGCATCATATTACGCGGAGAGCTTCCTCTGATTCATCACCTGATCATGGCTCATGAAAAGGAGATTCTTAACTTGGAAACTGGAGTACTTGAAAATGTGCACAACAACTTCATGCAGCTTTAAATCGACAAGTTAGTTCTAATCATTAAGATAACCGGAGAAAACCCAATGGCCGTCAAAGTGTTTACCTAGCTTCTAAAGCTGAAGAACAAACGTAATGCCTAGATCGTATCACAGCCAACTCAAGCAGAAGTATTAAGAGTAACGACTAAAACATTTCAGTATTCTATTTTATACCGCAAAGAAAAAAAGTCTATAACAATTCTAATATCAGGAAACACAAATAGTTACGCTGTTAACGCCCAGATAGCATGTAAGCCAGACGTCCAATGCAAAAAAAAGATTTGTTTGTTGTAGGGGTTTATATCGTTGGTTCATAGCAGGAGAAACCGCTTTCTATAATACACTAATTATAGGGATGCAAAGGCCGGGCCAGTTTACAAACAGTGTACAAAATAAATTACCTAAGATGAAAGCGTAATCAGTTCTACTGGGGAACAACTGGCGAGATAAAGGTTGATTTTGCGTATATAACATGTAAGTTCTTGGACTGATAGTTGCAAGCTAGCTGGTATTTTATTATGTTAAAACTCTCAATATACATATAATATGTTGCAAAGTATTCGTAAAGATGTGATTGTGAGTTTAATTACATCGTTTATAGTTTTTGCCTTTATAAATCCTATCTCAAATTTTATATTTGAGATCCTAAAAAATTTTTTTGCTGATTATCTAGATGGCGCTTATTCTAATGCTTCGCTGGGCCAGAGGAATTGGATTGATTTTCTAGTTTACTTTATGATACATATTGTCGGTTTTGCGATTCTCTTTGATTCTTTCGCGAGTTCTGTTCGAAGGAGAAAGCGCGCAGATAAACTTAGGAATGAGCGTCGAAAAGAACGTGAAATAAAGGATAGTGAAGAACTTCGACGTATATCGAAAGAAAGTATTAAAGATTTAGAAACGCAAATTGCACAGTTAGACAGAAGATTAAAGTTTTATGATTGGAGTTTTTATATTACTACGTTTATTGGTGTTATAACTCTTATAGCTAGCGTGTTTTCAGCTTACGTCGATTTACAAGTGAATTCATCATTTAATCGTAGTTTAAACGCTATTGCGCCATATATTTCAGACTACGAGGAGGAAGTTTTAAAGTCAAAGTGGGCATTAATGAAGAGTCGTAAAGACTACGTAGAGATAAACAAAATACTTAATGATATGGGTAAAAGAAATAAAGTGTCTCTACCTGATGTCCTATTTGAATAAGTATTTCGGACGCTAAAGTGTATAGGCTTTTTGGCACATCGCCGCTCCACAGTCTGCTCCAAAAGAATTAACATGGCGGTTTTGGCCTGTCCTGTCCCCTATAAAATGAGCCATGCTAAGTAAAGGTAATTAAAGAAAAGGCAGTTGGGAGGCACAAGCGACCGAAGGGTTTGAGGTTTGGTCGATGAGAAGCCCTGGTATGGCTTTCTACAAGGCTCGACCCGGAAAGCCGAAAGTCGTTGCCCCACGAAAGGCAAAAATGGTTTAACCAAAGTTTGCCTTCGCTGGTTATGGTTTTAATGAAACCCGCGGCCTCTCTTTTTCTGCTTCTTTTCCTATCCGTCGATGTCTGGGCACAGGATGCGCCCGCCCGGAAGTGGTGGCACCGTTTTCACCCGGACTCGCTCCTGAAACGGGACGTTAAGTTTATTCCCATTCCGGTGATTCAGTCGAGCCCCGAAACGGGTCTGAAGGGCGGGCTGGCGATCGATTATTTCTTCAATACGGGCAGCAGCGATTCGACCCGGCCCACCCGCGACTCCTACGCCTGGGTGCAGGCCCTGTACAGCACCCGCCGCCAACTGATTCTGGAGCCTTTTTGGCAAATCTACACCCGCGACGAACGGTACTTCCTGCGCGGACGCGGCGGCTATCTCGATTTTTCGGAATACGTCTGGGGCGTAGGGCAGGAGACGGTCGATAAAAAGGCGTACGACAATGTGCTCTACAACCGGATCTACCTGCAAACGAAGGTGCTTCGTAAACTGTATGGCCGCACCTTTCTCGGCGTGAACTACAACTACAGCGATACGCGGAACATTCGCTTTCCCGCCGGGTCCGACATACTGCCGACCCTCCAGTCAGGCACCGGTGATACGCCGGGCCTGACGCAAAGCCGCGTTTCCGGGCTGGGTCCGAACATCGTTTTCGACTACCGGAACAATGCCTTCAGTCCGACGCAGGGCTGGTATGGCGAGTACGCCGTGCATTTCTATACCGACGAACTGGGCAGCGGCCACCGCTACACCGAACACCAGCTGGATGTCCGGAAATACTTCCCCTGGCGGGGTCGCAACCTGCTGGGTTTTCAGGCCGTGGCGCATCTGAACGAGGGCGCGGTGCCCCTGCGCGAACTGCCCCGGCTGGGTGGGCCTTTCATCATGCGCGGCATGATTTCTGGCCGGTACCGGGACCGGCAGATGGTGGCTGCGCAGGCAGAATACCGCCGGGCGTTCAACCGCTTTCTCGGTGGGGCCGTCTTCGGGGCGGTGGGGGGCGTGGCGCCGACCCTGGCCGGATTGGCTGATGCGAAAGCCCAGGTTACGGGCGGGGCCGGTCTGCGGCTGCTCCTCAACCGGAAGAAAAACCTGTATGCGCGGGTGGACCTCGCTACGTCTTCGGATCGCAACCTGGCGGTCTATTTTCGGGTGATGGACGCGTTCTGAATTGGGCAAACGCCGCTTTCAGCGTATATTGCGCCGCCCGTACAACGGGTTTTTCCGACTCATGCTTACCAAAATCAGCCAGTTTTTTAACCGCCCGTTAGCCGAAGACTTCAGTTTCCGTTATCAGTTTCGGCTGGCGCTGCAGGCGGGGTTTTACGTGGCGTTGCTCCTGTTTTTTCTCGGTGGTCCGCCGGACGCGAGCCGGGTGCTCAGTGCGGGCCTCTTTGGATTGGGCTGTTTTGCGGCCACGGTTCTGGCCAACTGCCTGATTCCGGCTCTACTGCCCCGTATTTACAATGAAGAAAGTTGGACCGTGTGGCGGCAGATTCTGCACACGCTGTTTGTGCTTTTGTGCATTTCGGCGGTCAACCAGACGCTGTTGTGGGCCCTAAACCAGAGTCGCCCGCCATTCTGGGCCATGTACGTGTACGTAACGGTGATTGGCTTTTTTCCGATTACCCTCGGTGTACTGCTCATGGAACGGCGGCGCCTGAAACGGAACATCGAACACGCCCGGACGGCCAACGAGCAGATCGACCGGCTTCACCACCCGGTTCCGGAAGTGGCCGACGAGATGCCCGAGGTCCTGGAACTGGTTTCCACTAACGGTAAAGAGCGACTGAGCCTGCTCCCGAATCAACTGTTGTACGTCGAATCCACCGGGAATTATGTGGAGGTCCACTACCTGAATTTCATGTTTCCCCAAACGGCCACGCTCCGCAGCACCCTCAAAGAAATCGAGGAGGCACTGGCCAACCAGCCGCAGTTTCTGCGCTGCCACCGGGCGTTTATCATCAACCTGAAAGCGGTCGAGAAAACGGAGGGAAACGCCCGCGGTTACCAGCTTACCCTGAGCGGCTCGCAGCGGCAGATTCCGGTCTCCCGTTCGTACCTGGAGGCGTTTGACGAGCGGATGCAGGCACTTTCGTAGCTTCCCATTCGTCCCAAAATGTGCGTTTCGTCCCAAAAAACGTACATTTGTCCCTTCCCGTTTGTCAAGCGTCCCACGCTCTTGCGGGAGGCTTCCCGGCTCCCCAATTTTGGGTCAACGATTCACCAACCGCACTCGTTGACTTTTATGATTCGCCTTACAATTACCCTCCTCGTCGTTCTGGCCGCTCTGCTGATCCGGCCTTATGAACTCTTCGCCCAGACCCGGATTACGGTTTCGGGGAAGGCGACCTACAACGGCATCCGGCCGCTCCCGGGCGTCAGCATCACACTCGATGGCACCTACGACGGAGCCACGACCAACGAGAAAGGGGAGTTTCATTTTGAAACCGAAGAGACCGGCCCCTTCACGCTGTCGGCCAAAGTCGGCGGGTTTGTGGATGTGGTGCAGAACGTCACGCTGGAAGCCGGCAAGCCGCTGCGCCTGAACGTCGTCTTTACGACCAAAGCGTTTTCGTTGAACGACGTGGTGGTCCGCCCGCGGCTCTTCGACCTCAACGATAAGAATAAATTTACCACCCTGTCGCCGCAGGACATTCTGACCACGGCCACGGACGGAAACGTCAATTCGGCCCTCAAAGCCCTGCCGGGTGCGCAGGCGGTGGGCGAGAGCGGGGACCTGTTTGTCCGGGGCGGGACCGGAACCGAAACAAAGGTGTTTATCGACGGCCTGCAGGTGGCCAATTTCAACCAGAGCGGCCCGACCAACCTTTCCACCCGCAGCCGTTTTGTGCCGGGCATGTTCAAAGGCACGTTCTTCACGACGGGCGGTTATTCGGCGCAGTATGGGCAGGCGCTTTCGGCCGCGGTGATGCTGGAGACGGAGGATGTGCCGACCAAAAGCAGTGCCGAATTCATGATTTCGCCGGTGCTGGCCAGCGGCACGGTGCAGCAGCTCAGCCGCGACCGGAACACCGTTTTCGGCGGCGGGCTTCAGCATACCAATCTGAACCTGTATCGGGCTATCGACCCCGGTGTCGTTCGCTTTACCCGCAATCCGCAGTTCTGGGACGGTAATGTCTTTCTCCGCCGTAAAACCCAATCCGGCGGCGTCCTGAAAGCGTTCGTCAACGGCGGATACAGCCGCATGGGCCTCGACCGGGATAACCTGGACTATGCCGGCGTAACCAACCGGATTGGCCTGACCAACCAGAATCTCTACAGCAACCTGACCTACCGGCAGCCGCTGAAAAATGGCTGGAAGCTGCAGGCCGGCGCGTCGTACGGCTATAACCGGGACCAGACACGGGTTGGACTGCGGTTCGAAAACGGGGTTCGGCCCGATTCCAGCCTGGCTACTACGGACGAATCGACGCTGGGGCAGGGGCGGGCGGTTTTCTCCAAACTGGTGCTGCACCGGACGCGGCTTTTTATCGGCGGCGAATACCAGTACGTTACTGAGCGGCGCAACAATACCGGTTTTACGGACCATTACGCCGCGCCGTTTGTCGAAACCGAATCGTACCTGACCGACCGGCTGTCGGTGCGGGCGGGGCTGCGGGCCGAGTATTCGTCCCTGCTCGACCGGGCCAATGTGGCTCCCCGGCTTTCGGTGGGGTATACGACCGACGAACGGGGCCTGCTGTCGCTGTCGTACGGACGCTTTTTCCAGAAGCCGGACCGCCAGTTCCTGTTGCAGAATCAGAACCTGAGCTACACGGCCGCCAACCACTACATCGTTAGCTACCAGCGCCTGACGGGCGACCGGACGTTCCGGACGGAAGTGTTCTACAAAAATTATTCAGGTCTGGTACGGACGCTGGACCGGACGGATAACGGCGGACACGGCTACGCCCGGGGTTTCGAAGTGTTCTGGCGTGACCGGAAGTCGCTGCGGGGCGTGGATTACTGGGTTTCCTACTCGCTGCTCGACACCAAACGGCAGTTTCTGGATTACCCGACGCTGGCCCGGCCCCATTTCGCGGCGCGGCATACGGGTTCGCTGGTCGTGAAGCGGTTTTTTCCGGGCTTAAAAATCAACGCGGGATTGACTTACACCTATGCTTCGGGTCGCCCGTTTGCCAATCCGAACCGGCCCGTCGCTGAATTCATGACCGACCGGACGATGGATTACCACAACCTCGGCCTGAATCTGGCCTATCTGCCGAAAATCAAGAATACGTATTCGGTGGTAGTGCTGACCGTCAGCAATGTCCTGGGCAACCGGCAGGTGTTCGGGTACCAGTACTCAGCGACGAACCCGGCCCGCCGCGAGGCCATTGTGCCCACCAGCAACCCGTTCATTTTCCTCGGTTTCATCACCAGCCTGGGCATCGACCGGCGGCAGGAAATCATCAACGCCCAGTAAACCGGTTTTCTGTTTTCTGTTTTCCGTTGCTTTTGCCATTTCAACCATTATTAACCATTCAAACCATAATAACCAGTTCAAAATCATGAAAACCATCTCAGCCTTCGTTTTTGCCCTCATTTTTACAGTCAGTTTCGCTTTCGGTCAGTCGGATAAGTACCAGAAGGCGATGGAAAAGGCCGTGGCCCAGTTTGATACCGCCCGCTCCGCCGCCGCCATTCAGACCTCCATGAACCAGTTCGAACGGATCGCCAATGCGGAAAAGAACCAGTGGTTGCCGTACTATTATGCGGGCATGTGCGCCATGCGAATGGCCAATCGGGACGACAAGACGAAGATCGATTTCTGGGCGGAAAAGTCGGATGTTTTTGCGGCGAAGGCCGATTCGGTGGGGGGCGACAAGTCGGAAGTGCTCGTTTTGAAATCCCTGAACGCGCTGGCCCGGATCAACGTCGATTTCATGAGCCGGGGACCTCAGTACGTCGGCCAGGCGATGCAGCTGTTGCAGGATGCCCGGAAAGCGAACGCCGATAACCCGCGCGTGCCGCTGATTCTGGGGCAGGTCAAGCTCAGCTCACCGGAAGGCTTCGGTGGCGACAAGGCGGGCGGCTGCCAGTTGATTGGTCAGTCGCTGGCCCTGTTTGAAAAAGCCCCGCAAGGCGGAACTCTGCCGCACTGGGGCAAGGAAGATGCCCTGCGAGTGCAGAAAAAATGCGGGGAGATGGCCGGAAAATAGGGCCGGTCGTCCCGGTTCCAACCGCAGGTGCGCGGGATTGGCGATTGGATTATGTGCCCGTGGCCGGTGTCCGCACCGGCCACGCTGAAAACGGGCCACTTGGCGAAGTTAATTCGACAGGTCTTTGATTTCTTTACGGATAAGCAATCATTAGTGAGGCATTTTTGTAAGCAGATCACTAACCTGACCGTTGTGCCGGTTCAGGTGGAAACGTAAGAATTCAATGCGTTGCTGAAAATCCAAAGGTCCTGAAATTGGGTGCGGGTGTGCCTGCAATCTCCGTTCATCGTCCTGTAGGTCTTCGCCGAATGCGCTCAGGACTTCCTGCAGGCTGCTTAGGGAGGACCGCCAGAAGGATAAGGTGCCGCCAAGCCGGGGCGCCGCCACGGCCGGCACTTTTTCCTTAGGCTGCCAGGTCAGATCAACCACCTGTTCGATGGGCATGTCCTTGTGAATCGAATCATACGTGCGGACCATACTCCCATTTCTGACGGCGTGCAGGGTTTTCCACATGCCAAGAATACCCCCTTGTTCTGCCCAGAAAAGATGTTCGGTGATTTCTACGATAGTCCAACTGTCAGGGTCAGGCTTCCAGCCCGCCTGAATCTCGGTAAGGCCGGATATGTTGTCGAGGTATGAAGTCCGGGCGATGGCTACGTCCTGGATAAGCTTTTGAACCGTATTCAATGGAAGTACAAATGTTGGGTTTACAACTATCAGTCCATTATTGCCAACACATTGTTAGCGGTTAGACGTTCTTCACGACCGTCTAATTTGCTTATTTTTTGTTGTAAGCTTAGTCAGTTGCTTCCCAAAGTTGAATTTTGTTTCCTTCTCCGTCAAGAATGTGGATAAACTTGCCATAGTCGTAAGTTTCAATTTTGTCCACTATTGTTACTCCTTCTTTTTTTAGTTCGTCAACAAGTGCTTCCAGGTTTTCTACTCGATAATTTATCATGAAGTCCTGATCAAAGTACGTTGAATCTTGTGCAAAAGGTGTCCATTGCGTTTGAGCCTTTTTGGTGCTGTCTGGACTTTCATACCACTCAAAAGTCGCACCGTAAGGATTAGTGTCAAGCCCAAGGTGTTTCTGGTACCATTCTGTTGCTGCTTTTGGGTCTTTGCATTTAAAGAAAACGCCCCCTATTCCTGTTACTCTCTTCATTTTGTTATTGTTGTTATTGTTTATCCCGTGATTGTATTAACCGCGAAACCTCAACAAAAGGCTATCGCAGGTGTCAAAATTATTGAATTTGATTTCTTTTTTACATCAAATCAATTGGCAGTTATTTAAATTTACGGTCTTTCTTTCCGCTTACCGGTGAAGTGAAACGGCTTTGCGATGTTGTGGTATTCTATGTTCCATCAATTTGAATTTATTAAAAAGGTTAATTAATAATCATTTTTTTGTACTTGATTATCAACACCATGTTGCAAACCCGATGTGCCTGCTGTTAATCTCTCTCGTTATATCGATTCAAATACTTTGCCGGCACATTGTCCGTCAACCAGACACCATTGTCTGAAAGGAAGAATTGAAAATTTTCATTGTACATTTCCTCCGCAAACACTCTAAGCACAACGGGCTTTCCATGCCGTTGCCCAACCTTGATTGCAGTTTCTGAGTCCCTACTCAAATGAACATACTGCCTGCTTTGCTTTTTAAGTCCTGAGTCAAGTATTGATTGAACGGAATTTTCGCTTGTTCCATGAAATAGTATTTGGGGAGGCTTTTGGCTATTATTTCCTAACTCAATGTCAAATGAATGCCCCTGGCTGGCTCGAATCCTTTCATAGGTATCGTTAAAAGCAAATCGTTTCTTTGAGTTCGTTGCAACGAGGTGATTTAAAGTTTCTCTGTCGAACCGTATTCCGTGGGCGTTTGCTTTTTGAATGAGATCATTGACGTCTGCCCAGCCATTTTGATCAAGTTGAATCCCAATTGCTGCGGGTTGGTGTCTTAATACAAAACTTAAAAATTTGCTAATCCTGGTTAGCTCCTTATCGCTTATCATTTCTGTCAAACTCTGAAAAAATCAACAGTAATACGTTGGCTTTTGAATGCAGGTCACGAACAGGGCTTGCCGACGTATCGGCATTAGTATTACGTCAACTTAACTTTATTGCCTTAGTTCAATTGTGTCCTATTATTTGGCGCATATCCTTTAACCTGTACATTGAGAAAACCTTGGTACCTGCCTTTAGTATTATCCATCTATTAATATTCCATTAGCTTTATAGTCGATAAAGTCTACTGTTACATGGTGACTTTCGTCATGAACGGTCGTAAAAACCATGTTCCATGTCCATGGTCTGATCTCAATACAGGGAATCGTAATACAGACAAGTTCAAACTCTTTATTGAAATCTTCAATTACAAACTCTTCTTTCCAGTTGCGAAACTCGTCCTCGATCAATGGTTTAATTTTGTCAATGTCTGATTGAAGTTGGACTGTAAATCCCGATAGAATTGCTTTTGTTCGTTGGTCGGGCCATTTTTGTCAGCCTGTATGATATATTCAATGTCATTGCCAGTCGGAGCAAAATGCCCTTTGCCTTCGAAGTAGCCTTTTGAAGCATCTTTAAAGTCTACCAAACGTAAAGCACCAAAAAAGTCATCGTTTACAATTGCTGGCTTCTTAAATAAATCAAACAGCCCCATAGCAGAGTGGTTATGTAACGGCAGATAACTCGCCAATAAAAGCAAGTTTGCCGCTCGCCGAAAGATTGAAAAAAATCGTCAAGTAACCAACAATTCCGCCCTAAAGCCCTGTACGGTCTGATCGACACCGGGTTATCTTCCAATCGCGGGCGATCATTGGACTATTGACAATACAATATACGTGATAGGGCTGGCCGGGACTAAATCGGGGTGAAGTCATTGAATCCCGAAGGAATCGGAGATTTTCCCCGGTAAAGGGGGCACTAGCGGGCGCGATGCCAAAGACGAATGCCCAAAGGCGGTGTGCAGGAAAAGCGAAAAGCCACCGCCGCCGTCCGTCCGACCCCGCTTTCTGCCTACCTTTGCGGGAATCTTAACCTGTATGCTTAAAGCCACATTTCCTTTTTTCGCCCTGCTTCTCTCCGTAACGGGACACGCCCAGACGCTGGAAACCGATACGCTTCGCCTGAACGAGGTGACGGTCCGCGCTTTTGAAAGCAACCGCCGACTGCTCGAAACGGCCGCGCCGGTGAACCTGCTCGGCCGCCGGGATTTACAACAACGCTTTGCCGGAACGCCCACGCTGGTGCCCGCCATGAATACCCTGCCCGGTGTCCGGATGGAAGAACGCTCGCCGGGCAGCTACCGGCTGAGCATCCGGGGCAGCTCGCTCCGGTCGCCGTTCGGGGTGCGCAACGTCAAGGTGTACTGGAACGACCTGCCCCTGACCGATGCGGGCGGCAATACCTACCTGAATGCCATCGATATCCGCTCTCTTGGGCGTGTGGAAGTAATTAAGGGCCCGGCAGGCAGCCTTTACGGAGCCGGAACGGGCGGTACGCTGCTGCTTTCGGGATTGAACGTGCCAGCCGGAGCGGGCCGCGCCGAAGTCGGGACGCTGGCGGGTTCGTACGGACTCTTTGGTCACCAGTGGACGGTACAGAGCGGCAAGGGAAATAATGCCCTTTCGCTGAATTACAACCATCTGCAAAGCGACGGCTACCGGCAGAACAGCAGCGCCGTTCACGACAACCTGAACCTGATGGCGACCTTCCGGGTGAGCCCCGACCAGTCGATTTCGGTGCTGGGCTTTTATTCCGACCTGAATTACCGGACGCCGGGCGGGCTGAACGAAGCACAGTACCGGGCCGATCCGCGGCAGGCGCGTCCGTCTACGCGGACCGTGCCGGGCAGTGTGGACCAGCAGGCGGGCATTTACCAGAAAACGGGGTATCTGGGCGTTTCACACCTGTACCGGTTCAGCCAGCGGGTGCAGAACACGACCGTACTGTACGGCTCGCTGGTCGATTTCGCCAATCCGTTTATCACCAACTACGAAAAACGGGCCGATCAGGGTGTCGGGGGCCGCACAACCACCCAGGTTCAACTGCTGACAGAACGCCTGCCGACCGTGCTGACTTTCGGGGCTGAATGGCAGCATAACTTTACGATTACCCGCAACTACGGCAACCGGCGGGGCGTCCTGGATACGCTGCAAACCGACGACGAACTGAAAGCCACCCAGTCGGTGCTGTTTGCCCAGACGGAAACCGACCTGCCGCTGGGTTTCCGGTTGACGCTGGGCCTGAGCCGCAACGAGGTGGCCTACGGGTTTACGCGCTTTTCCACGGTGCCGGTCCGGACCCAGACCCGGGCGTTTGAGCCGGTCTGGCTGCCCCGCGTTGCGTTACTAAAGAAAATCGGAGAGACAATGTCGGTTTTTGGCAGCCTGAGTACGGGCTATTCCGCCCCGACGGTCGCCGAAATCCGCCCGTCCGAGCGGACGTTCAACACGACCTTGCAAGCCGAGCGGGGCGTTAACGCTGAAATCGGCCTTCGGGGCCGGATTCTGGACCGCTTGCAATTCGACGTGGCCGCTTACCGGTTTGCCCTGCGGGAATCCATCACGCGGCGCACGACGGAAGACGGGTCCGAGTTTTTTGTCAACGCCGGACGAACCGAACAACTGGGTCTGGAAACCCAACTGGCCTTTGACCTCGTCCGGCCGGGTGAGGGGCGGGTTCTGCGGGTGGCGAGGCTCTGGAATAACCTGACGCTGAACAACTACCGTTTTCGCGACTTCCGGCAGGGAGCTGCCGATGTGTCGGGCAACCGAATTACCGGTGTGGCCCCGACGGTCGTGGTCAGCGGCCTGGACCTTGAAATTCAGCCCGGTTTTTACGCCCACGTGACCCAGCAGTTTATCGACAGATTTCCGCTGACTGATGCCAACACGGTCCAGTCGGAGGTGGCGCGGCTGCTGAACGCCACGGTCGGTTTCCGGCGCGCTTTCGGGGCCTTCACGGTGGACGCTTTCGCGAGCGGCGACAACCTGCTCGACCAGACTTACAGCCTCGGCTACGACCTGAACGCGTTTGGCGGCCGGTACTACAACGCCTCCGCCCGGCGCAACTTCTCGGGCGGCGTACGGCTGGGCGTGCGGTTCTAGCGCCTGCGTGGGTGTTTGTCCCGTAGACCGGGCTGGGAGCCTGATCAGGCCGCTTGTTTAAGAGTGAACCTCCTGCCGGACAAAGGGTCGCCCCGGTCCGGCAGGAGGTTCTTTTGTTAGAGGTTTTCTAATATGAAATCCGCCCGGTCAGTTCAGGGTCGTTCGCTGATTGGGCAGGAAAATGTTCTTTTCCCGCAGAAACGCCGAAATCCAGAGCAGCACCAGCGGCGTAATGGCGTTCAGGGGAGCTCCGTGCGAAAGCTCGGTTGAAAGCGCCCCGGCAAAGTAGCAGGAGAGCAAGATAAAGCCCAGTTTCATGGTTTTGGGATACAGGTACAGCAGCGCGAAACCGATCTCCATCGCGGCCAGAAACGGAATGAAGTCGCCGACTCCGGCTTTGGTCAGGCCCTCCACCACATTAGGGGCCCGCATCAGCTTGAAAGCTGCGCTGAGGAGCGTCGTTCCGACCGATAAAACGGTGAACAGAATTGTTAAAATGCGTACTATTGAAGGTTTCATGGCAAACTGAATTTGGGTGAAAAATTGAATAAAACCCGTCTGGTATGACCGGAACGACCTTGAATTAATAGACAAACGCCTGCTCCCCGGGCAGGGTCGAAACGTGTTTCATCTTGCCCGCATGGTAGTCTCCGTAGAGCCGCATGATGTCGCGCTGGGTGTCGCCGATAAACGGCCCGTACGAAACGATGGGGTCGCCCTGCGGTTGTCCGGCGTAGAGCACAACCCGTCCGCCGGTCGGTCCGCCTTCCAGTTCGAGAGTGCTGTCAGCTTCCTCCGTCCGACGGTCCAGCCAGCCGACCTGATTTTCGGCCAGCGGCGTCTGTTCCTCCCCAACGGCGACACTTCCGCCGATCCCGTACAGAAAGGCGTTGAACGAAGCGGGGAGTTGGAGCGTCGTCCGGACGCCTGCTTTCAGTTGGATATCCGCCAGAATCAGCGGTACGTGGTTTTTCAGCGGGGAGGTCACACCGGCGAGCGAGCCGCTATACACACGGATTTCCAGGCCGTCGCCGAGCACTTTGGGCACGCTTTCCAGCGCCATGTCCTGCACCCGCGGCTGGGCCCAGCGGTCTTCTTTGGACAGCGTCAGCCACATTTGCAGCAGCCGCATCCGGCTTTTTTTGTCGATTGTTTCCGTGTGAATGATGCCGCTTCCGGCCGTCATCATCTGAAAATCCCCGGCTTTCATCCGGTGCTCGCCGTTGCCGAGTTCGCCTTCGATCAGGAGCGAAACCGTCTCGAAGCCCGCATGCGGATGCGGACCGCCCGCCGGTTTTTCGTCTTTTTTATCCAGCACGTCATCCATGAGCATGATGAACGGGTCGCTTTGCGCGAAGCCGGTCTGGATGACGGCCCGGGCCTGGTGACCGGCCCCCAGAAAGCCCGGCTCGGCAGCAGGCGAGTGAACAGTGACCAGTTTACGACGGATGGTCAGGTCGTTGGGTATCAGCGTTGTCGTTTCCATAATTTGAACAGTTCCCGTTTGTTGCCGCCCCGGCAAATTTTTCGGGCGATTGACGGAGAACTGAACAAAAGTAGCTACCTTTACTATACAATTGTAAGTACTATACTTTGTGTAAGTACTATACTCTAAGGAAGTAAAGCCGATAACGATGGAAAATCTCCCGGAACTGGAGCATTCTCAATGCAGGGGTATCCTGCGGCCGGTACGCGACGCCCTTGATATTCTGAACGGCAAGTGGAAACTGCCGATTATCGTGGCCCTGATGTTCGGCGAAAAGCGATTTGGAGAAATTGCCCGCGAAGTGCAGGGCATCACGGACCGGATGCTGTCGAAAGAACTGCAGGATCTGGTGATGAACGGGCTGGTCAAACGGACCGTCGAAGATTCGTTTCCCATCAAAGTAACCTACAAGCTCACGGAGCACAGCGAGTCGCTGAAAGAGGTGATCGAAGCGTTGCGGAAGTGGGGGGCGGACCACCGGACGTACCTCAGGCAGGAAGACAAGGTGTTGTAGAGTCAGTCTATCCCATTAGGCCGCGCGAAGGATTCCCGTGGCCTTCTTACCTTTTGGCTATGGACCAGGTTAACCATCTGCTCTGGCAGGCTCTCGAATGGACGGGTCTGGAGTATTTTACGCTGCGATCCGAATCGGGCGGCTGGCTGGCCGCGGGGCAGCTCGTTGGCTTGTACGAAGACAGGCCGTACTCGATTCGTTATCGGGTACAATTGGATTCCGGGTGGCAGGTGAAGGAAGCGGCTTTCTGGAACGGGCAGGAACCCCAGCCCTTTCTCCGGCTTTTTTCGGACACGAACGGCAACTGGTACGATCACGAAAAGAAGCCGCTGCCCCGGCTGAGCGGCTGCGTTGATGTGGACATAACCCTGACGCCCTTTACCAATTCGCTGCCCATCCACCGGCTTTCTTTTCTGCCCGATCAACCCCGGTCCATTGCCGTCGCTTACATTCAGCTACCGGAAGGAAAGGTTGATCGGGCCGAGCAGATTTACACGCAACGGGCGGCCGACCTGTATCGCTTCGAGCAGCCCGCCTTAAACTTCACGGCGGATATCCGGGTGGATGCCAACGGCTTTGTGACGGATTACCCGGACCTCTTCAGACGCCTATACTGACCGGATCGTCTGCCCGGTCAAAGGACACTTACCCGCCTTATTCCCAGTGCGTTGACACGCTTTACTCTTCGTCGAAAAAGAGGTAATTCAGGTAGTCGCAGTAGGGCTTGAGGAGCCGCATGCCTTTCAGAATTTCCTCGGCAAAACCGGGACTCAGGACTTCCCGGTCCGAATACCGGTGCATGAAAAACAGCTGTTTCCGGCGCAGCAGTTCGATTTCCGGATGATCGGCGGTGTAGCCTTTCGGGGCTGTTTTCATGGTTTCGCCCCAGATTTCCGGGAAGTACGCCTTAAAGTCGGGCGCTTCGATAATGCGTTTCAACTCATCCACATTGTAATCAATCTCCTGCCGGAACTTGGCCAGATGCTGCGGCGTGGGCTGCCACATGCCCGCGCCCAGCAACGTTTCACCGCCGGGCTGGATATGGACGTAATAGTCGATCCGGCCCGAGTGCCGCCCGCCGGGACCGATGGCAATGGCAAAATTGAGTTTGTAAGGCGATTTGTTTTTTGAAAAGCGGATGTCCCGGTTGATCCGGAAAATGCAATCTTTCACCTCTGTATTGGGCAGGGGCTGAAACAGTTCCACGCCCTGTAGCAGGCTGCGCACCAGTCCTTCCACTTCTGCTTTGGCGGCCTCGTACCGTTTGCGGTTTTCGGCGAACCACTCCCGGTTGTTATTGTCAGCCAGTTCACGCAGAAAGTCGAGTGTGGCGGCCGTAAGCTGGCCCTGGGTTACGGTTTTCGTTTTCATCGTGTTTCAAAGTTAGCGGGATTTGCCGAAGTTTGCGCACGACAAAAAAGAATGACTGAATGACTGATTGACCGAATGAAAGCAAGGAGGCAGTAATTCAGTCAATCAGTCATTCAGTCATTCAATCATTCAAAATTCTCAATGGCACGCATTCTCACCGGCATTCAAAGCAGCGGACGACCGCACCTGGGCAACATTCTGGGCGCGATTCGTCCGGCAATCGAACTTTCCAGGGAACCACAAAACGAATCGTTTTTCTTCATTGCCGACCTGCACTCGCTGACCAGCCTGCGCGACGGGCAGCAGCGCCGCGAATATACCCGGGCGGTGGCCGCTACCTGGCTGGCCTTCGGACTGGATACCGAAAAAAATACCTTCTGGCGGCAATCCCGCGTTCCCGAGCATACCGAGCTGGCGTGGTACCTGAACTGCTTTACGCCCAAGCCCATGCTGGAAAACGCCACCTCCTACAAGGATAAGATGGAGAAACTGGGAATTGCCAACACGGGCCTGTTTACCTATCCCGTGCTTCAGGCGGCGGATATTCTGCTCTACGACGCGAACATTGTGCCCGTAGGCAAGGACCAGAAACAGCATCTGGAAATGACCCGCGACATTGCCAGTTCGTTCAACCGCCAGTACGAAACGGACATTTTTGTGCTGCCCGACGCCCGCATCGACGAGCGACTGATGACCATTCCCGGCATCGACGGCCAGAAAATGAGCAAGTCGTACAACAACTACATCGACATTTTTCTGCCGGAAAAAGAGCTCAATAAGGTCATCAAGAAAATCCTGTCCGACTCCACGCCGCTGGAAGAACCCAAGAATCCGGACTCCGACATTACCTTCCAGCTCTTTTCGCTGCTGGCTTCCGAAACCCAGGTTGCCGAAATGCGGGAAAACTACCTTCGCGGCGGCTACGGCTACGGCCACGCCAAAAAAGCCTTGTATGAACTGATGCTGGACGTCTTTGCCGAACCCCGCCAGCGCTACGATTATTTCATGAACAACCCCGACGCCCTCGAAGCGGAACTCCAGCGCGGCGAAACCAAAGCCCGCGAAGTCGCCAGCCAGACGATTGCCCGCGTCCGCGAAGTGCTGGGATTTAGTTAATGATTGAATGTTGAATTTTGGCGGCGGTGGGGGTTGAATTTTGAATGATTGATAGGTTGATGGGGCGAGCGGAGCCAGTTATTCAGAATTCAACCCCGCGGCGGCCCTCCATCCAACATTCAACATTCAAAACTCAAAATTCAACATTCAAAATTTCCCCATCAACCCATCATGCCCACCTCGCTGCCTTTCCGGAATTCACATCTTGCTGCTTACCACTGGCCCGTCGACGAGGCGAAAGCCGTTCTGGCGATCGTGCACGGGTTTGGTGAACATGCGGGGCGGTACGCCCACGTGGCGCAGGCGTTCAATGAGCGCGGCTATGCCGTGACGGCCTGCGATTTGCCGGGGCACGGGCATTCGCCGGGGAAACGGGGGCATGTGGATGGGTACGAGGTGCTGCTGGACAGTGTGCAGGCGCTGCTGGATTTCACCCAGAGCCTGTATCCCGGTAAGCCGGTGGTGCTGCTGGGCCATTCGATGGGCGGAAACATTGCCGCTAATTTCCTGATCCGGCGGCAACCGGACGTTCGGGCGGCGGTCATCCAGGCGGCCTGGCTCCGGATGCCCTACGACCCGCCGAAACTGGAAATCTGGCTGGCCCGACCATGCGGGGTATTTACCCCTCGCTGCAGGTGTCGTCCAGGCTGGATGCTTCGGCCATTTCGTCGGACCCGGCCGTGGTGGAGGCCTACCGGAAAGACCCGCTGGTTCACGGAAAAATTACGCCGGGCTGGTTCTTCGGAGCCTTCGAGGCGCAGCAGTTCGCCATTGACCATGTGGCCCGGATCGGGGTGCCGACGCTGGTCATGCACGGCACCGGCGACCGGATTGCAGCCCCTTCCGGCTCGGCCGATCTGGCCCGCAACGGAGGCCCAAACCTGACCTACCGGGCCTGGGAAGGACTTTTTCACGAACTGCACAATGAACCGCAGCGGGCAGAAGTCCTGCAATTCATGGTTAACTGGGTGGATTCTAAACTTCAATAGACAGCAGAAAGAAAGAGAAAAGACAAAAGAAACAGGACCCGGGTTCTGATTGGGAGCCTCCGGGTCGTTTGCCTTTTCTCTTTTTTCTTTTGTCTGAATAAACCGGAACGGCCTTTAGTTTAACAGCCTGATATGGAGACCCTCAATCGCTTCGATACGGAGCTTTTTTTGTACCTGAATAACCTGTACGCGCCCTGGCTCGATCCGATCATGATCCGGATCACGGAGCGCAATACCTGGATTCCGTTCTACGTGGCGCTGGTAATCTGGCTGGCGTACCGCTACCGGAAAAGGGCCATCGGCCAGGTGCTGATGCTCGGTGCAGCCGTTGCCCTGAGCGATCAGTTTGCGTCCGGCCTGCTCAAGCCGCTGACCCTGCGGCTGCGGCCCTGCCACGAACCTGCGCTGCAAAAGCTCATCCATCCCGTCATGGAATGCGGTGGCACGTACGGCTTTGCTTCTTCCCACGCGGCCAATACGTTTGCCCTCGCAATGGGGTTGTGGCTGCTGCTCGGGAAGGAGTACCCGCCTGTCCGGTGGGTGTTTGTCTGGGCCGTGCTGGTGGCCTACAGCCGGATCTACGTCGGGGCGCATTATCCGCTCGACATTCTGGCCGGCGCGGGCGGCGGGGTGCTGATGGCGGGCCTGAGTTATGCGGTTTACCGGCAAATTTCCCGTAAATTGGGAATAGTTGCCTGAGATTCCGTGCCGATGATAAAATTGCCTTTTTGCCTGAAGATTGTTTTCCTGTTCGCGGCCTTGGCCGGACTGCTTTCCTGCCGGGAGCCGGATTCCGAAATAACGCATTGCTGGAAAGTAAACCGGATTCAGATTGAGGAGCCCGTTCAGATGGCCGCCTTCCCGGACTTTCGGGAGCCCCAAACGCTGGACAACTGCTTTCTGCGGTTTTACCCGAACCAGACGGCGGTGATCTGGCAGAAGGAGCAGGGCTACTCGGTTTATCAATGGAGTTACTCGCCCAAAAATGAAGCGTACCTCGTCTCGGGGCCGGGCGCGCAGAGCAGTCTGCAGTTCCGCATGGTCCGGCGGGAAGGCGAATCGGCTAAACTGGCCGTCCTGAACGACGCCGACCGGGAAACGGGCGTCAACCTGCTGATTTCCACCACACGATTGTACGAGGACGACGAAATGGACCTGCTCCACCCGGACATGAACGCCTGGCGCTTCCGGCCCGCGCGCCGCGAAAGCCCCAAAGAACTCGAAAAGCGGGTCTGGGGCATGGTCAACTTCGTCGTCAATTATTTCGAACTGATCGAACGGAAAGACCAGCGTTATTTCGAAACGCCCATCCTGCAAAGTCCCTTCCGCTTCTACAGCGGCGGCATCGGCATTACGAGGGAAGAAGCCCTGCCGGACGTCTGGGTCAATTGTTTTTACGACAAAGAGGACGTTCACAAGGCGTACCTCATTCTGACCGATGCGTTTGATAAGGACATCGAGTATCCCAAAGACACCCGGAAGCACACGGAGGGATACCTTAAAGTGCTGAAGGCCGTCCGCTTCAATCTCGAATAAGCCTGCGAACCCGACGCTTCATCGTGTTTTCGGAGGATGTACAGCCCCGGCCAAACGGCGTGCTGAGTACTGGAATGCGCCCATCGCGGGATGCAATTGGCTGCTATTTTGAACGGCTCCGGGTTATTCTCCGCCAAAAACATTCCGGACGGGGGTGTCAAACCTCAAACTATTTCCGTACCTTTGCGCAAATTTTAAGTACCCATGGCCTCGCTGAACACCGTCAAAATCTTCTCCGGTAGTCAATCCCGATACCTATCCGAAAAGATCGCCCGTCACTACGGAAAAGATTTGGGAGGGTACACGCTCCGCCGCTTTTCGGACGGCGAGCTGTCGCCCAGTTTTGAGGAGTCTGTCCGGGGCTGCGATGTGTTTCTGATCCAGTCGACGATGCCGCCGGCCGACAACCTGATGGAACTGCTCCTGATGGTCGATGCCTGCCGTCGGGCTTCGGCGCACTATGTGACCGTGGTGATTCCGTATTTCGGTTACGCCCGTCAGGACCGGAAAGACAAGCCGCGTGTGTCGATTGCCGCTAAGGTGGTCGCCAACATGCTGGAATCCGTCGGCACGGACCGCCTGATGACCATCGACCTGCATGCCGGGCAGATTCAGGGCTTTTTCGACTTTCCGGTCGATCATCTGGAAGGAACGTCGGTGTTTGTGCCGTACATCAAAAGCCTGAACCTGGAAAATCTGATCGTCGCGTCTCCGGACGTTGGCGGCGCGGCCCGGGCCCGGAACTTTGCAAAGCACTTCAACGCCGAAATCGTGCTTTGCGACAAGCACCGGAAGCGGGCCAACGAAATCGCCTCAATGCAGGTCATCGGGGACGTGGAGGGCGCGAACGTGGTGCTGGTCGATGACCTGATCGACACCGGCGGCACGCTTTGCAAAGCCGCGCAGATTCTGCGCGACAAAGGGGCCAAGTCCGTCCGGGCGGTGTGTACGCACCCCGTCATGTCGGGAGCGGCCCACGACAACATTGCCAACTCGGTGCTCGAAGAACTGGTGGTGTCGGACACGATTCCGATGCGCCACCCGAACGACAAAATCCGGGTATTGACCGTAGCCGAGCTTTTCGCCAAAGCCATCGGCCGCATCCGTGACCATGAATCTATCAGTTCACTTTTTATAAATCACTGAGGGGAGACAAAAGAGAAAAGACAAAAGAGAAAAGACTGTTCCGGCTCCAAGGCCTTTAATTCTTGTCTCTTGTCTCCTGTCTCTCTTCCAAAGTCAAAAAAACATGAAAAAACACGAGATTGTAGGGTTTAAAAGAGCGAATCTCGGTCGTAGTGAGTCTATTGCACTCCGCGCCGAGGGTTATGTTCCCGGCGTACTGTACGGGGGCACTGAGCAGGTTCATTTCTACGCGCCGACGATTCTGTTCCGCCAGTTGCTGAGCACGCCGGACGCTTACGAAGTAACGCTGAATATTGAAGGTGACGAATACCGCGCTATCCTTCAGGAGACGCAGTACCACCCGGTGAGCGATCAGCTGCTGCACGCCGACTTCCTCCAGATTGTTGACGGCAAGCCGTTGAAAGTGGAGGTGCCTATCCGCTTCGTCGGTACGGCTCCGGGCGTTCAGAAAGGTGGTAAACTGATCCAGAAGCTGCGCAAAATGAAACTCAAAGGTCTGGCCGAGAACATTCCGGATTACGTGGACGTGGACGTAACGACCCTCGACCTCGGCAAGACCGTGAAAGTGGGCCAGGTAACGGTGGAAGGCGTCGAAATCCTCGACAACGTTTCCAACCCGATTGCATCCATTGAAATTCCGCGTTCGATGCGGGGCAAAGTGTAAGGTCCGCCTGCACTTCATTGCTGATAGATTACAGAAAACGCCAGCCCGCGAGGGGTGGCGTTTTTTTTGGTTTTGGATTTTCGCGTGGCTTCCAGTGAATAAAGCAGTAAGATGTTGCAAGCCGTTTTGTCGCGTAGCGACCTAATGTTTGTAGCCTTCAAGCAGTCAATAGCCTTTCGCGTGCCGTAGGTACGCTACTTACCTGAGGTTATGAGTGGCTTACCTACGGCACGCGATGCTAGGTCGCTACACGACGAACGAACCGGAAAAAAGGACCAGGCAACAAAGCCATTTCGTTTTACCAATTTAATGTCCCGTACCATTACCGCAAAATACAATTGCAACCCGGCTATTTTCAGAAGCTTCAGTTTATTCTAATTTCCTTAAATCACCTCCCGCTAAATCCAGGTTTTCAACTATACAAAACGACCCAGCCCCCTCGCGGAAACTGGTCTGTTCACTCATACGAGACAGGCGCGGTAAGGTTTACCGCTGCTCTTCCTGCTCCGGTTTGTTGGGCGTTTCTACCTCCTCGTTGTCCGCTCCGGTCGATTTTTCGAGGTCAACGTCTTCCTGACCCCCCACGGCCTCAATGCCTTCGCGGTTGGTGCGGGTGCCGGCATCTTCCGGAATGACGGCAATGTGCGGGGCGATCACCAGCGACACGATGGACATCAGCTTGATGAGGATGTTCATCGACGGGCCGGAGGTGTCCTTGAACGGGTCGCCCACCGTGTCGCCCGTCACCGACGCCTTGTGCGGCTCGGACTTTTTGTAGTACATCTGCCCGTTGATTTCCACGCCTTTCTCAAACGATTTCTTGGCGTTGTCCCAGGCGCCCCCGGCGTTGTTCTGGAAAATCCCCATCAGCACGCCCGAAACCGTCACACCCGCCAGCAGACCACCGAGTACTTCCGGGCCAAACACGAACCCGACAATCACCGGCACCGTCAGGGCGATGGCACCCGGCAGCATCATTTCTCGGATGGACGCCTGCGTCGAGATGGCGACGCACTTCTCGTATTCGGGCTTGCCCGTTCCTTCCAGAATCCCCGGAATCTCGCGGAACTGGCGGCGCACTTCCTCCACCATTTTCATGGCCGCCCGGCCCACGGCCGCAATTGCCAGCGATGAGAAGATGAACGGAATCATGCCTCCCACAAACAGCCCGGCCAGAACATCCGCCTTGTAAATGTCAATCGAGGAAATGCCCGAAATCCCGACGAAGGCCGCAAAAAGGGCCAGGGCCGTCAGGGCGGCCGACGCAATGGCGAAGCCTTTTCCGGTCGCGGCGGTGGTGTTGCCCACGGCGTCGAGGATGTCCGTGCGGCCGCGCACTTCTTCCGGCAGGTGGCTCATTTCGGCGATCCCGCCCGCATTATCCGCAATCGGCCCGAAGGCGTCGATAGCCAGCTGCATGGCCGTGGTGGCCATCATCCCGGCCGCCGAAATAGCGACCCCGTACAGCCCGGCGAAGTGGTAGGAGGTGTAAATACCCGCCGCCAGCACCAGAATCGGCAGGACCGTGGACTCCATGCCCACCGACAGACCACCGATGATGTTCGTAGCGGCCCCCGTCGCCGACTGCCGGATGATCGACAGCACCGGCCGACGGCCGATGGCCGTGTAATACTCCGTAATGATGGACATCAGCGCCCCGACAACCAGGCCCGTCACGATGGCGTAAAACACGTCCATCCGGTCAAATTCCACGCCCCGGATTTCCATCGTGCCGGTCGGCAGGATCGCCACGACGAGAAAGTAGGAAGCGATCAGCGTCAGGATGATCGAACCCCAGTTGCCCGTGTTCAGCGCGCCCTGCACGTTGCCGTTATCGTCTTTGATCCGGACAAAATAGGTGGCGATAATGGAAAACAGGAGGCCAACGCCCGCAATCATCAACGGCAGGATGATGGGCGCGTGGCCGACGATGTTGGAAGCTTCCGGCACCACGATTTCGCGGCCCAGTACCATCGTGGCCAGAATGGTCGCCACGTACGAACCGAAAAGGTCGGCGCCCATGCCCGCTACGTCGCCCACGTTGTCGCCCACGTTATCGGCGATGGTGGCCGGGTTGCGCGGGTCGTCTTCCGGAATTCCGGCTTCGACTTTACCCACCAGGTCAGCGCCCACGTCGGCCGCTTTGGTATAAATACCGCCGCCTACCCGGGCAAACAGCGCAATGGATTCGGCCCCGAGCGAAAAGCCCGCCAGCACTTCCAGCGTTTTCTCCATCGGCAGGCCATTCACGTCGGCCAGACCAGTGATGTACATATTATAGAAGACAATAAAAAGGCTTCCCAGACCCAGAACGGCGATGCCCGCCACGCCGATGCCCATGACCGAACCACCCGTGAAGGAGACGTCCAGCGCCCGGGCCAGACCCGTCCGGGCGGCGTGCGTCGTGCGGACGTTCGCCTTGGTGGCGATGTTCATGCCCACGTAACCGGCCAGCGCTGAAAGAAACGCCCCCAGCACAAAGGAAAGGGCAATGACCGGACTTGAATTTTCGACCAGCGTGCCCGACCAGCCGAGCAGGATGGCAACAATGATGGCAAAGTAGGTGAGTACGCGCCATTCGGCTTTTAAAAAGGCAATGGCCCCGGCCGAAATGTACGAGGCAATTTCCGTCATCCGGGCGTCTCCGGCTTCCTGTTTCGACACCCATAAAAACTTGGTGTACATAATCACCAGGCCAATTAGCCCCATAACCGGAACTAAGTACATACTATTATTCATGCGAAAGGATTAAAATGGTTAAGTTGGAATGTTTGCGCTCAAATATAGAGGTTGGTTCCGAAAAACAAAGGTGGATAAAATCCTTTATTAGAATTTTTTCCGGGAAAGTTTGGCTTTTTCTGGTAATAAAGTATAGCTGAGTAACAAACCCCGTATAATGCCTTTCAGAATTTTATTTTCCTGATAGAATGAGTGTTAACCGGCTTCTTTATTTTTGTTAATTCCAATCCCCGAATCGTAACAATGAAGAAAATCCTGCTCCTTTTCGGTCTGCTGACGCTGTCCGGTCTTTTCGTCCTTCAGGCCCAGCCGGCAAAATCCACGCACCCCGGTCAGCTGCTGCAAAACCTCAAACGGTTGAATGTCCTTGGCTCGGTCCTTTACGTGGCGGCCCATCCGGACGATGAAAATACGCTGTTCCTGACCTGGTTAGCCAACGAAAAGCAGGTCCGGACCACCTATCTGGCCCTCACCCGCGGCGATGGCGGCCAGAACCTGATCGGGACGGAGCAGGGCATCGAGATCGGGCTCATCCGCACGCAGGAACTGCTGGCCGCCCGCCGCATCGACGGACCGGAGCAGGCGTTCAGCCGGGCGTACGATTTTGGCTTTTCCAAGTCCACCGACGAAGCGGTCCGCATCTGGGGACAGGACAAAGTGCTCGGCGACGTGGTGTGGGCCATTCGCAAGTTCCAGCCCGACGTGATCGTGACCCGTTTTCCGCCCGATGCCCGCGCCGGTCACGGCCACCACAGCGCCTCGGGTTTTCTGGCCGAAGAAGCCTTCCGGATTTCCGCCGACGCCACCAAATACCCCGAACAGCTCGCGTTCGTCAAGCCCTGGAAAGCCCGCCGCATCCTGTGGAATGTCTTTATCCCCGGCGCTTTCGGCAGCAACAAGCGGCCGGAGGAAGCGGGGAACATGCTGGGCATGGAAACGCAGCTGTACAACACGCTGCTTGGGAAATCGTACGGCGAAATTGCCGCCGAAAGCCGCTCCCAGCACAAAAGCCAGGGATTTGGCGTGGCCGCCCAGCGGGGCGAACGCATCGATTACCTGCTGCTGAAAGACGGCGAACCCGTGCAGCAGGACCTTTTCGACGGCGTCGATCTGTCGTGGGGTCGGGTTCCGGGCTCCGGGCGCGTGCAGGCGCTCATCCGCGACGCCATCAACCATTTCAACGCCGCCAACCCGTCGGCTACCGTCCCGGTGCTGGTAGAGATTCACCGCGAATTGCAGAAACTGGACGGCAACAACGGCTACGTCGCCGCCAAAAAGAAAGAAACCGAAGCGCTGATCCGCGACTGTCTAGGTTTGTGGCTGGAAGCCAACCCGACGGACTATGCCGCCGCGCCCGGCGAAGGCATCCGGGTGAACATCAGCGCCGTCAACCGGTCGGGAGTGCCGGTCACCTGGACGCGCCTCCGGCTGCCGGAGGTCGGTCGGGATACCAGCCTGAATCTGAGCCTGAAGGCTAATGCCCAGCAGGTGCTCCCGTTCTTTGTGCAGGTAGCCCGAACGCAGAAAATCAGCCAGCCGTACTGGCTCGAAAAACCCATCGACAAGGGATTGTTTCAGGTGGCGGACCAGCGGTTGATTGGCCTCCCCGAAAATCCGCCTGCCGAAACGGCCGAGTTTACGGTCGAAATTGCCGGACAGCCGTTCACCTTCACGCAGCCCTGGATGTACAAGTCGGTCGATCCGGTGGACGGGGAAATCTACCGCCCGTTCGAAATCCGGCCGGAAGTGACCGCCAATGTCGTGGAGAAAGTGTACGTTTTTTCGGACAATGCGCCGAAAACGGTGGAAGTCATTTTGAAAGCCAACCGGGCATCCGTCAGCGGAACGCTGGCGCTGGAAGTGCCTAAAGGCTGGCGCGTGGAACCGGCTTCGCTTCCTTTTTCGATTGCCGAAAAATACGGGGAACAGCGGGTTTCGGTCAAGGTATTTCCCAACGGTTTCGGCGAAGGTACGCTCCGGGCACTGCTTAAAACGTCCGCTGGCACACTGACAACCGGCATTCGTACGATTCAGTACCGGCACATTCCCGCCCAGACTTATTTCCCGCCCGCCGAGGCCAAACTGGTCAAACTGGACGTAAAAGTGGCGGCGAAGCGGGTCGGGTACATCATGGGCGCCGGGGACGAAGTGCCGACGGCCTTGCGCCAGATGGGTTGCAGCGTGACCATGCTCGACGCTGGCGAACTGGCCAAGGACCTGAGCGGCTACGACGCCATTGTGGTAGGCGTGCGGGCCTACAACACCGAAGACTGGCTGCGCTTTTACCAGAGCAAGCTGCTGGAGTATGTCAAAAACGGCGGGACGATGGTGGTTCAGTACGTAACCCCCGGCGGGGGCGGATTTATCCAGAACGGCCTGAAGGTGAACCAGCTGGGGCCTTACCCGTTCTCCGTGGGCCGCGACCGGGTCACGGAAGAGGAAGCCAAGATGACGTTTCTGAATCCGCAGCACCCGTTGCTGAACGTGCCGAATAAGCTGACGGACAAAGACTTCGCCGGATGGGTGCAGGAGCGGGGCATTTACTTCGCCGTCGATTGGGACAAAGCCTACGAGCCGATTTTTTCGGTCAATGATACCGGAGAAGCCGCGAAACAGGGCAGCCTGATCTACGCCCGATACGGCAAAGGCCACTTCATGTACACCGGTCTGGTCTTCTTCCGCGAACTGCCTGCGGGCGTGCCGGGGGCTTACCGGCTGTTTGCCAACATGATTTCGGTCGGAAAATAATGGTCCACATCTGGATTGATACCGGCGGTACATTCACCGACGGCATTGCCCGGGAACCCACCGGCGAACTTCGGCGGGTTAAAGTACTGAGCAGCAGTTGCCTCCGAGGCCGGATAACCGCCGAAGGCCGGGTGGAAGCGCCCTGGCTGACCGCCCCGATTTTCACCGATTATCGGATAACGATTCTGGAAACGGGTGAACAGAGCCGCATTGTCGGGCTGTCTGCGGACGGGCTGCTCCGTACGGAACCCGCCCTGCAAAGTCCGTTTCCGGCCACGGTGGAGCTTTCCTCGGGCGAAGAAGCGCCCGTGCTGGCGGCCCGCCTGTTGACCCAAACGCGTTTGGGACAGCCGTTTCCGCCGCTGGAAATGCGGTTGGGAACCACCCGCGGCACCAATGCGCTGCTGGAGAAAAAAGGCGGCCGCGTCGCGCTGCTGGTGACCAAAGGGTTTCGCGACCTGCTTCGAATCGGCACCCAGCAGCGTCCGGACCTGTTTCAACTCGCCATTCCCCCGGCGGAAGTGCTGTATCAGCACGTACTGGAAGTGGACGAACGGACGGCCGCCGATGGCACCATACTCCGGGCGCTTTCGGAAGACGAAATCCGCCGCCTGGTCGATTGGGTAAGAGAGCAGGCCGCCGACGCCGTGGCGGTTTCGCTGCTGAATGCCTACCGGAATCCCGCCAGCGAGCAGCGGTTGAAAGACGCCCTGCGGTCGGCGGGTATCGGCCCTGTCACGATTTCCAGCGACATTTCTTCGGCTATTCACTACGTTTCGCGGACCCAGACGGCGGTCGTCAATGCCTACCTGTCGCCCGTGCTGAACGATTATCTGGCGAACCTCCGGCGACAACTGGGCGGCCATCCCGTTCGGGTGATGACCAGCGCGGGCGGACTGGTGCGGGCTGATTTGTTTCAGCCCAAAGACAGCCTGCTGAGCGGTCCGGCGGGCGGGGTCGTCGGTGCCGGGAAAATCGCCCGGATGCTGGGGCATCACGTCCTGACGCTCGACATGGGCGGAACCAGCACCGACGTGGCCCGTTATGAAGGAGACGTGGACTACCGGTTTACGACCCGAATAAACCAGTTCGAACTGCAACTTCCGTCGCTTTCCATCGAAACGGTGGCGGCGGGCGGGGGTTCGGTTTGCTGGTTCGACGGCGTCCGGCTGCGCGTGGGACCGCAGAGTGCCGGAGCCTCGCCGGGTCCGGCCTGCTACGGCGGGGGCGGCGCACTCACCATCACGGATGTTAATCTGCTGCTCGGCAAACTCAGTCCGGCCCATTTCAGCATTCCGTTTTTTCCGGAAAAGGCCCGGCAGGCACTGCGGACGGTCCAGAACCAGCTTAGGGAACAAACCGGGGAAATTCCCGACGAACAAACCCTTTTACGCGGCTTCGAACGGATTGCCAACGAAGCAATGGCGGGCGCCATCCGGAAAATTTCGGTCGCCCGCGGCTTTGACCCGAAAGAGTACGCCCTGCTGGTTTTCGGCGGCGCGGGTGGATTGCACGGCTGTTCGGTAGCGGATTTGCTGGGAATCAAAACGCTGATTCTGCCGTTCGATGCGGGCTTGCTGAGTGCCTACGGCATCGGCCACACGCCCCTGAAACGGATGGCCTCCCGGACAATTCTCCAGACACTCAGCGATTTTGCCGAATCAGCACCGGCCGTTGCCGAAGAACTTATTCGGGCCGCCACCGCGCAACTCCAGGACGAAACCGGGCCGCAGACGGCCACGTCTGTTCAGGAAATAACGCTTAAACTGCGGTTGCAGGGCCAGGAATCGACGCTGGACGTACCGTTTTCGGAGCGGGCAGAAAGCGACTTCCGGGTCTTGTACCAGAGCCGGTACGGGCACCTGCCGGAAAATCGGGCGGTGGAGGTGGAACGGATGGTGGTCTGGGTCAGCACCATCGGCGAGCGGGAAATTCCGGCCCGGAAGCCGCCGGTCTTTCGCCTCCTCCGTCCGCCGAAATCCGGTACTTATCCGGTCTACGAGGCAGGTTCTCTGGAGGAAGGCGATGTCTTCGACGGCCCGGCGTTGCTGCTCAACAAAACGTCTTCCTCGTTTATCGAAGCCGGTTGGCGGGTCACGGTCTGGGCCTGGGGAAATGCCGTTGCCGAACGAATGCAGGAACCGGCGGCGGACAACGCATCGGGAGCCGGACAGGGAGCCATTCAGGCCGAACTGTTTACGCGGCGGTTCATGGCTATTGCCGAAGAAATGGGCGCTCAGTTGCAGCGAACGGCCTTTTCGGTCAATGTGAGGGAGCGGCTGGATTTTTCCTGCGCCTTACTGGATGCGGACGGGTACCTGGTGGCCAATGCGCCGCACATTCCGGTGCATCTGGGAAGCCTTGGTGTTTGCACCCGGCTGGTACTCCAGCAGTTGACGCTGGGACCGGGCGACATTGCCATCACCAATCACCCTCGGTTTGGCGGTTCCCACCTGCCCGATGTCACGCTGATCATGGCGGTTTTTTCCGGGGAAGGCCAACGGATTGGCTACGTGGTGAACCGGGCACATCATGCCGAAATTGGCGGGAAAGTGCCCGGCTCGATGCCGCCCGATGCCGTCCGGCTGACGGAAGAAGGCGTGGTGCTGGCCCCGCAGTACGTGGTTCGCAACGGTGAATTTTTGTGGGAAGGGGAGAACGGCCTGGCGGCTCAATTCGTCGGCGCCGCTTACCCGACGCGCGCCCTGACCGAGAACCGGGCCGACATCGAAGCGGCCATTGCCTCGCTGAAAGCGGGAGAAACTGTCCTGCGGGCTCTGGCCGAAAAAGTTGGCCCCGCCGAAGTGCAAAAGCAGATGCAGCGCCTCCGGCAAACGACGGCCGAAACGCTCCGAAATCTGCTCCGGCGCCATGAGGGAAAGCTGTTCAGGGCCGAAGAAAGGCTGGACGACGGACACCGGATTGCCGTGCAGATTCGGGTGGAGAAAGGCGAAATTACATTTGACTTTTCAGGAACGTCCGCCGTTCATCCCCACAACCTGAACGCCAACGTGTCCATTCTGTACAGCGCCATTCTGTACGTGCTGAGGCTCTGGGTGGCCGAGGACATTCCGCTGAACGAGGGCTTGCTCGACCCGGTGCGCGTAAGGCTGCCGGACGCCTCCCTGCTGAATCCGGTCTTCCCCGACAACCCGGCCGACTGCCCGGCCGTGGTGGGCGGCAACACCGAAGTCAGCCAGCGGCTGGTCGATACGCTGCTGAAAGCGCTGGGGCTGGCGGCGTGCAGTCAGGGGACGATGAACAATTTTCTGTTTGGAAACGAGGCGTTTGGCTATTACGAAACCATCGGCGGCGGGGCGGGGGCGACCCAAAGCGCCGACGGACGGTCGGCGGTCCACCAGCACATGACCAACACCCGGCTGACCGACCCCGAGGAACTCGAACGCCGTTATCCGGTGCGCCTGCGGGAGTTTGCCATCCGGCCCAATTCGGGCGGAGCCGGTGAGCGGCGCGGCGGCGACGGCATCATCCGCGAACTGGAGTTTCTGGAACCCGTTCAGGTCACGCTGCTCAGTCAGCACCGCGTCGAACGGCCTTACGGCTTGGGCGAGGGCGAAGCGGGCCAGCCGGGCCGCCAGTTCCTGAGCCACCCAGACGGTCAAACGGAGGAGCTACCCGGTATTTTCACGCGGGCCGTGCAGCCGGGGCAGCGCATCCGAATCGAAACCCCCGGTGGCGGCGGCTATTCCCCGGAGCGGCGCTCGAAGGAAGTTTGACGCATAATTCAATTGGAAAAGACTTACTCCGGCGCAGTTAGCACTTTTGCCGTAACGAGCACTTGCCCCAGGTGCCGCATCGTATGTTCGGCGCTGTGAAAAAGCAGTCCCTGGACGGTCGAAGGAATCTGCGCGCGGCCCACACCCCTGACGTCCGTGAGGGTTTGCTCGTCGGTCTGGCGCAACTGGTCGAGGGCTTTATCGACCTGCTGGCCGAACCGCAGAAGCAGCGTCGAAACGCTCAGGTCGGCGGGTTGACCTTCGGCCGAAAGGTACGCCAGTTGTTCGGACGATAGCTGCTCTCCGCGGGCGTAGGTCAGCAGGCGGTCCAGCACGCCGGTCAGGTGCTGCAGATGGAAGCCGACCGAGGCGACCCCGGCGGGGCGTTCCCAGAGCAACGGGTCGGGGAAATCGGCCAGGGCCGTTTGCAGTTCTTCGCGGGCCTGGAGCAGGGCGTGGGCTGCCGGTTGGAGCAGGGCGGGCATGTCGGGCAGCGGGCCGCGCAGCCACACTTCGCGGGTTTCGGGAGAGGTCATGGGGAGAACGAACGGATGGTTTTGCTTTTTAACACAAGCAAATTTTCCGATTGGTTCCATGACCGCTGACCGCCGCCGTTTTCTGCAAACCCTGACCGCCCTTTCCGGCGCCCTTTGCCTGCCGGAAACCCTCGCTGCCGCCCCCGCCCGTCCGGCCGTGGCCTGCAACCAGTACAACTGGATCACCTTCTACCAGCGCGAAGGCAAACAGTGGATGCAGGACCCCGACGCCTCGCTTTCGGACTTTGTCCAGTCCGGCCTGAAAGGCTACGAACCGTCCTTCAACAAGGCCGAAGAGGTCCGCAAACTGGCTCCGTTGCTCCAGAAATACGGGCTGGAAATGCACTCGGTTTACGTGGGCAGTACCCTGCACCGGGCCGACGAATCGCAGCAGTCGATGGAAACCCTGCTGGCCATCGCGGAGGCCGCCAAACCGCTGGGAACGCGGATCATTGTTTCGAATCCCAGTCCGATAAAATGGGGCAGCGGTGAAAACAAAAACGATTCCGAACTGGAACGGCAGGCGCGTAATCTGGACCAGGTGGGGGCGGAACTCCGCAAGCGGGGCATGACGCTGGCGTATCACACCCACGACCCCGAACTCCGGGCGGCCGCCCGCGAATTTCACCACATGCTGCTGGCGACCGACCCCAAAAATGTAGCCCTGTGCCTCGACGCCCACTGGATTTATCGGGGTGCTGGAAACTCGCAGGTGGCCCTGTTCGACATTGTGAAACTGTACGGCAAACGGATTGTAGAACTGCACCTGCGGCAGTCGCAGAACGGCGTCTGGTCGGAGGTGTTCGGACCGGGCGATATTGATTATCCGCGTCTGGTTAGAGAGCTAAAGGCCCTGAATGTCAGGCCGCATCTGGTGCTGGAGCAGTGCGTGGAAAAAGAGTCGCCGAAGACCATGAACGGGGTGGAGGCTCACCGCCGGGACTTGGCTTATGCCCGGGAGATTTTCGGGCAATAAAAGGCCCGCCGCTTCTGCCGCGGGCCTGAAAAACGGACGCCAATCTTAAGGACGGGAACGCGAGACAGTTTCGCTTTTTAACCGGGAGAAAAGGTATTCCAGAACCGTATCCCGTCCGGCCTGCGTGTCCTGAGGCGACTGGGCTATCTCTACATCCGGCCGGACGCCCTGGAGTTTCGGTTCGGCGCAGGGATGCACGAACACCTTGCAGGAACAGAACGCCTGAAGGCCCGTATTCGGCAGCGCAAAATCAATCAGGTCGCCGTAAGCTATGGTCACGCCGCCGGTTTCCTGTCCGACAATAGTTCCTATTTTGTAGCATTTGAAAGCGGTGGCAAACATGTTGGCGCTCGAAAACGTGTAATGGCTGGTTAGCAGAAAAACCTTTCCGCGAAAGAACAGCGTTGAGTCCCGGAGTGGGGCCGGTTTCTTTGCTTCCTGGGTGTACGAAAGTCGTTGCCCGTCGTCCCCGGCCGATGCCGTCACCATACCCCGTTCCCGAACAATGGGAGAGATTTTGATTTCCACCCGTTCGACCTGCCGGATCGGTTTGTCGGTCAGATAGCGGAACAGTTCGTCGCCGAGGCCGGAGTTGCCGCCCCCGTTCTGGCGAAAGTCAAGGAGGAGGTTCGCTATTTTCCGGTCGCGAATCACGGTAAAGGCCGAGTCCAGAAACGATTTGAACTTATCCGGATTATTCATGGCGTTGACATGCAGGATGGCGGTGCTCTGCTCCGGACGGAGGCTGAGGGCGTAATCCTGCCGGCTGCCAGCCACCTTCAGCTGGTAAGCGCGCAGGGCGGGAATGAGTTCGGAGACCGGATTGCCCTTTATCTCGACCGTTCGCCGCTGTCCGTTCGCTTCTTTCAGCACCAGCGTGTAGGGCGCTTCCATTCCCGTTACGGACCAGAGCAGCCGCCGAAAATTGTCGGAAACCCGGTTCAGCCGGAAGTGTTCCAGCTCGCCGCTGGCGCTTTCCTTCAATTTGGCCAGAAGGGTCGCGGCGGGCATCCCGTTGAGACTGATAATTTCCGTGCCTGCCGGAATCGGGTTTTCGCTGAAATCAACTTTAACAAACAGCCTTTTCTGTTCAACGGACACGCCTAACGGGAGCAGCCGGGAGGTCTGGGTGTAGGCATTCCATTCTTCCATAGGGTAGTTCAGGCCCGTATGACCGTCCCGGAAAGCCGCCGAAAACGGAACGACCAGCCGGGCGAATTCCAGGCGGGTCATCGGACGCAGCTTTTTTTCGATGTTCTGCACCTGCTGCTCAATTTCCTTTTTGCCGACGTAGGCGTAAAGATTGGGATGAATTTGTTCGTAATTGGTGAGCAGAGCGCGCAGGTCCGCCCGGAGTTCTTCGGCCGTAAAGATTCGTCCCGGATTTTCCGCCGGAGATTGAGCGGAGGCTACTTTCGGAAAGCAGCCCAAAAACAGCAGTAAAAGGAGTTTTTTCATCGATCCGTAAAGGTTTCGGCGGCAAATTGGGCAGACTTTGGGGACGCATCAACGCTTTTATGATGAACTGTTATTATTTTACCGTCAACCGGAACGAACCCGCCGGAAACCGAAAACGGGTTCCGATTTCCGGCTTTCCCAATCCGCTCTTTATGCCAAAAAATGTCAGCTTTCGCTCCGGCTTTTCCAGCGTCCTTTTCTGGTCGATCATCTCCGCCGCCTTCATTGGACCCGGAACCGTCACGACCTGCTCAATGGCCGGTGCCCGTTTTGGACTGGATTTACTCTGGGCGCTGACGTTCTCGACCGTCGGCACAATTGTGCTGCAGGAAGCCGCCGCCCGGCTGACCATCGCGTCCGGCCGGAATCTGGGCGAAGTGGTTTCGCAGGTGGTAGGGGGCGGTGGCCGCAGCTTGTCCATGCTTCTCTTCGCGGCGGTGGCGCTCGGCTGCGCGGCTTACCAGGCCGGCAATATCGTGGGGGCCGTTGCGGGGCTGTCGCTGCTGACCGGACTTTCGACCGCCGGGCTGACGGTTGGGGTCGGCGTGCTGTGCATGGCTCTGCTCTGGGTTGGTTCTACCCGGCTGATCGCCAATTTTCTGGGGGTCGTGGTGTTCGGCATGGGGCTGGCATTTGCCTATGTGGCGTACCAGACGGGCCCTTCGGCGGCGGACACGGGGGCTGCGCTGGTGGTTCCGGCGCTGCCCAACGGTTCGCTGGTGCTGGTTATCGGACTGATCGGGACGACCATTGTGCCGTACAACCTGTTTCTGGGTTCAGGAATCGGGCAGCACCAGTCCATTGCCGAAATGCGCTGGGGAATTGCAGTGGCCGTGGTCATAGGCGGGCTGATTTCCATGGCGATTCTCGTGGCGGGAACCGGCCTGACGGGCGAGTTTACGTTTCAGAACGTGGCCGCTTCGCTTTCGGCGCGTCTGGGTGCCTGGGCGGGCTGGCTGTTTGCGTTTGGCCTGTTTGCGGCGGGATTTACCTCGGCTCTGACGGCTCCGCTGGCGGCGGCGGTCACCGGCAAAAGCCTGCTGAACTGGCCGGAGTCCTCAGCGACCTACCGGGCCGTCTGGCTGACTGTCATGGGCGTGGGGCTGCTGTTCGGGTTGCTGAACGTCAAACCGGTTCCGGTCATTATTCTGGCGCAGGCCGTCAACGGGGTGCTGCTCCCGTTCGTGACTATTTTTCTGCTGCTGGCCGTCAATACGCCCGGGGTGCTGAGCGAAACCTACCGCAACAGCCTCTGGCAGAACGGCCTGATGGTGCTGGTGGTGATGGTGACCGCCTTTCTGGGGCTGCGCAATCTGGCCCTGGCCCTGTCGTCCTTCGCGCTCTGGCCCTCGGGTTCCCCGTTCTGGGAGGTCTATCTGCCGGTGCTGGCGACGTGCCTGCTGGTGGGCTGGCTGGTGGTTCGGCTGTCGCGGCTGCGCCTGACCTAGACCGGTCGCTTTATCTTGACTTTCGGCCGTTTAGCAAAAGTCATTTGAACCCTTTTGTTCCAAATGGTATCTTTAAGACAAACAACTGGTGAACAGCATGAAACGAACGATATACTACCTGATTCTGCTTCTTTTTTCGGGAATTGCAGGCTGCGCGCCCCCGGTCTACCGCCTGACTCCCGAAACGGGCGAGGTGGCCTATGTGGAAGGGCGGCCCACGACCAAAGTAGAGCAGAACGGCCTCAAAATCGTGGCTTCCTACGAACGCCTCGACCTGAATTTTGTCGCTCTGGACGTAGAGCTAAAGAACCTGTCGGATACGCCGCTGGAAGTCAATCCGGCTAATTTCAGGTACGCGGCCCTGCAGGCGAATCAACTCGATACGCTGGAGACTCTGACGAATCCGGTCCGCAAACAGCTTTTTTCCGCCGCCGACCCGATGGCCGAAGCGGACAAGGTAAATGCCAGACAGAATCAGGAGGTTAAACGGCTGAAAACCGCCAGAATCATCAATACCGTCCTGATGGTGGCGGTGGTCGCCAGCGACATTGCCTCTTCCACTTCTTCCAGAAACCGCAGGGAGCCGGCCCGCTGGGTGCAGAACCGCGTGACGCACGAAAATCTGTACACCGCCCTCCAGGCCAAGCGCATGATCGACCACGGCATGTTCGCCGACCGGATGCAGCGGTACGATTACGAAGCCTACCGCTGGAACGAACTGGCCCTGAAACGGACGACGCTCCAGCCGGGCGAATCCGCGCGGGGTCAGGTGTTTCTGCCCCTGAGCCGGGACGCCAGTTACCTCCTGCTGAGTTATCCGGTGTCCGAAGCGCAGCCGGTCAACATCCGGTTTCGTCAGGAATGGGTCAAACGCGAACGGCCGAAGCGAACGCGAAACAGATAAAATAACCCCGGCTTCCTGTCGAGGAAGCCGGGGCAACTCAGTCGTTGATCAGCGCATAACTGCCCACCGGCGCGTTGCTGTGCTCTTTGCGGGCTTCCGGCGGTACCGGCAATGGATTCAGCGCCTTCGTCCGGTCGATGAAAATGAAACTGTCGTACCGCTGCGTCAAATCCGTCGGGACGTAGTTTCCGGCTTCCCGGTTAGGATTGTACACGACCCCGATGGCCCGCTGGCCGCGTTCGGTCCGCAGTTCCGGGATTTGCCTTAGCGACTGTAGGCTCACCAGTTTATTTTCGGCCGAGGCGGTATGCAGCAGGTCGGCCCAGCTGCCCCGCGCCGCTTTCGGAACGGGCATTCGCTGCAGCGGGGCTCCCCAGCGATTGGCGGCAATCACTTCGCCTTCGTAGGTGCCGAAGCCGACGATGTGCACGCCCTCCGTGCCGTGGGATTCGCGGACCAGTTGTCCGAGGTTGACCATGCCCGCTTCGGCCATGTCGGTATGCTGGGCGTCGCCGACATGCGTATTGTGCGCCCAGACGATGGCTTTTGCGTTGGGACCGTGCAGCCGCATGAGGCGGTCGAGGGTTTCGGCCATGTGCCGGTCGCGGACGTTCCAGGACTCGGCATCATCCCGGACCATGGCGTAATAGTACCGTTCTCCGTTTACCGCCACGAGGGCATTCTGTTCCAGATTGAACTGCTCAAGGGCCGATAGTCCGGCCGGGGGCTGTGCCCGGAGCCGTTCCAGCAATTGGGTCAATTGGGGAGCGCACCGCTGGCCGCGCAGGGTGCCCAGGGCATACGCCTGTTCATCGCCCCGGTAGACGGCCAGGCACCGGGCTGCCTCCTGCGCCAGGGCCGCGGCCTGCGGGTCGGTGTTTTGCAGGCCGGTGCGGAGCCGGTCCATCGACTCCCAGAGGCTGTAAACGTCCAGTCCGTAGAAAGAAGCCTTCTGTTCGTCCGAACGCGCATCGTTATACGTCCGCATCCAGTCTGCCAGACTGGCGACTTCTTCGTTGGCCCACATCCAGGTCGGCCAGCGGTCAAAAGCCCGGAGGACATCGCGCGCCCGGTCTGGACTGCCCGCTCCCCGGATGTATTGGTTCAGCTCGTACGCATCCGGCCAGTCACCTTCGACGGCTACGAACGTAAAGCCTTTTTCCTGAATCAGCCGTTTGGTAATGGTGGCCCTCCAGGTGTAAAATTCGGCCGTTCCGTGCGACGCTTCTCCCAGCAGGACATAACGCGCGTCGCCAATCTGGCGCATGAGCGAATCCAGATCGTCCTCGTTCGTCAAAGGCTGTGACGCTGATTGCAGGGCTTTAATGATTGCGTCGGGCTGCTCCCCGCGGGCCGTGACTGTCTCCTGTCGGCAGCCGTTAAGACTGCTCAGAAAGTATCCGAATAAAACAATGGGTAACTTTTTCATGACCCCTCCGTCCTTTTTCACCTGATTGCTAAAAGACGTGGGGAGAAAATGGTTTGGAGCAGAGACCGTCAGATGAGCTTTCGGACTTGCCTTTCCCGGAAGCGTCCGCAAACTTTTAGACAAAAGTCTTTGTTGTTCGGACAAAGTTCCTATTTTTGTTTCCACTAAACCGGGTTCGTTATGTCCAATGTTGTTCAACGCCGTCAAATTCCGCAGGACCGTTCCGCTCTGGTGCTGCTGGCCTTACAGGGCATTCCGGCGGCGGCTTTTTTTGACATTGCCGAACAGACCGGGTATCGCCGGGAGCAGTTGGCGGAGGTTTTTGATACGTCCGTAAAGACCTTCCAGCGCTATGAGCGGGAGGACCGGAAGCTGAATCCCCAGGATAGCGAAAAGGCGCTGAAAATCATGGCTTTATTCGAAAAAGGAGAGGAGCTTTTCGGCTCGAACGACCACTTCCGGCGCTGGATGGACAAGCCGGCGTTTGGTCTGGGCAGTCAGGTTCCGTTCGACCTTCTGCATACCTCCGGCGGCATTGACCTCATCATGGACGAACTGACCCGGATCGAGTACGGGGATCTGGCCTGATGCTCGTCTACCGAATCACGAAATCCCGTTATGCCGGTCAACTGCTGGCCTCCGGCGGGGCCGCCCGCTGGAACTCGCGCGGGATGTTTGTCTTGTACACGGCCGCTTCCCGGGCGCTGGCCTGTCTGGAGAACGTCGTTCACCGCTCGGGCGAGGGTTTGCAGGACGACTTTCGGGTGATGGTCATCGACGTGCCCGACCCCCTGGCCGTGGAGACCATTCCGCCCGAAAGCCTGCCTGCCGACTGGTTCGATTTCCAAAACTATTATACCTGCCAGCAGCGCGGCGACGACTGGCTGCGTTCGGTCCGGACGCCGGTGCTGCAGGTTCCGTCGGCGATCATTCCCGGCGAGTTCAATTTCCTGCTAAACCCCGCCCATCCGGAGTTCCGAGCCGTTCAGCTTCTGCGGACCGAGCCGTTTGTATTTGATCCGAGAATCAAGGAATAATATGTCAAAAGCCTATCCAAACCAGCTTTCCTACGGAGCCAACAACACGGTTATCGCGCTGAGCCGCACCGAAGTCGCCAAGATTTTCCGGGGCGATACCCGTTCAGATATAGGATCGGAGGCTGAGAAAATGAAGGTTGCCAATCAGATAAATGATCTGGTTGTAAAGTTCATTCGTTTAGATTACGACGAGCAAAATGATTGGGATATGCTGGTGATGGAGCGCCTCTACCCGCAGGATTTCCGGAGCATCGAGCAGGCCAAACGGGAATTGCTGCTTGATGTTTTTGAAGACGAACTAACGGCTTTGCACCGGGCGGGGTTTGTGCACCGCGACCTCTGCCGCCCGTCGAATCAGGGTGGGGAGCGGTACGATAATATTTTCCTGACCGATACCGGTATCCGGCTGATTGACGTGGGTATCTCGGCCCTGCAGCATCAGGTGGGCGAGAAGTTATTTGCCAAGTATATCGAGGTTGAGTTGCGGGAGCTTTCCGAATTTCGGGCGTATTTTTTGAACCGGTAAAACCGGGTATAAAAGCCAGCCTGTCAGGAAGGTAGTTGGACGGGAGCTAAAAAAAGCGCTTAAATCTAAGTGAAAGGCCGGGGTTTCTACGTCTTAACTCTGTATTTTTAACCTGAATTACATTTAGATCCTCCCTTCAGGAGTTTACTAATACAGCAACGGATTCGATGCAATTTTCCCACCTTCACTGCCACACGCAATACTCCCTGCTCGACGGGCAGGCGGATATTAAGAAGCTGATCAAAAAGGCGAAAGCCGACAATATGCCCGCCGTGGCCATCACGGACCACGGGAACATGTTCGGCGTGTTCGAGTTTGTGGCCGAGGCGTCCAAGCAGGGCATCAAACCGATTGTGGGCTGCGAATTTTACGTCGTGGAAGACCACACCCGGAAACAGTTTACCAAGGAACAGAAAGACGTCCGCTACCACCAGCTCCTGCTGGCCAAGAACCCGACGGGCTACAAGAACCTGTCCAAGCTCTGCTCGCTGGGCTACATGGACGGCCTGTACGGCAAATATCCCCGGATTACCAAAGCCCTCATCGAAAAGCATATGGAGGGGCTGATTGCCACCACCTGCTGCATTGGGGCGATGGTGCCGAAAACCATTCTGAAAAAAGGAGAGGCCGAGGGCGAAAAAGAGTTTAAGTGGTGGCTCGACCGCTTCGGCGAAGACTATTACGTGGAGTTGCAGCGCCACGAAATTGCCGACCAGATCAAGGTCAACGAGGTACTCGTCAAGTTTGCCCGGAAGTACAACGTCAAAATCATCGCTTCCAACGACTCCCACTACGTCGATCAGGAAGACTGGGTGGCGCACGATATTCTGCTCTGCGTCAACACGGGGGAGAAGATGAGTACGCCTTCCGCCAAAGAGTTCAACGACGAGGAAGGCTTCCCGAAAGGCACGCGGTTTGCCTTTTTCAACGACCAGTTTTATTTCAAGAATACGCAGGAAATGTCGACGCTCTTCAGCGATTTGCCGGAGGCGATCGACAATACGAACGAGATTGTCGGCAAGGTCGAGACGCTTAAACTAAAGCGCGACATCATGCTGCCTAACTTCCCTATTCCCAGGGAGTTCCAGGTGCACGACGACGATGTTTTGAACCAGTGGGAATACCTCAAGCACCTGACGTACACCGGCGCCAAGGAACGCTACGGCGAGATTACTCCCGAGGCGCAGGAACGGCTTGACTTCGAGTTGTTTACCATTAAGACGATGGGCTTCGCCGGTTACTTTCTCATCGTATCGGACTTCATCAAAGCGGGTCGCGACCTGGGCGTGATGATCGGGCCGGGCCGGGGCTCGGCGGCGGGCTCGGCGGTGGCCTACTGCATCGGCATTACGAACATTGACCCGATCAAATACAACCTGCTGTTTGAGCGATTCCTGAACCCCGACCGGAAGTCCATGCCCGATATCGATACGGACTTCGACGACGAAGGCCGGCAGAAGGTAATCGATTATGTGGTGCAGAAATACGGCAAGCAGCAGGTGGCGCAGATTGTGACCTACGGCACGATGGCCGCCAAATCGGCCATCAAGGACGTGGCCCGCGTGATGGAACTGCCCCTGTCGGACTCCAACGCCCTGGCGAAACTGGTGCCCGACAAGCCGACGTATAACATGACGCTCCGCAAGATTTTCGAGGACCCGATTGACTCGCTGGCCAACATGATTCAGCCCGAGGAGGTCGAGAACGTCCGGAAGATGCGGGCGCTGGAATCCGGCGACGAACGGACCGTCCGGGAAATGAAACTGCTGGCCGATTCGTCCCAGATTTCGAACGTGCTGCGGCAGGCCCGGAAGCTGGAAGGAACCGTCCGGAACACAGGTATCCACGCCGCCGGAATTATCATCGCGCCCGACGACCTGTCGAACATCCTGCCCGTAGCCACCTCCAAAGACTCGGACCTGCTGATTACGCAGTACGAAGGAAAAATCATCGAGGACGCGGGCGTTATCAAGATGGACTTTCTTGGTCTGCGCAACCTGACCATCATCAAGGAGGCCCTCCGGCTCATCAAGCAGAACCACGGCGTCGAAATCGACATCGATTACATCCCGCTCGACGACCAGAAAACCTACGAGCTTTTCCAGCGGGGCGAAACCAACGCTATCTTCCAGTTCGAATCGGACGGGATGAAGAAGTACATGAAGGAACTCAAGCCCGACCGCTTCGAGGACCTGATTGCCATGAACGCCCTCTACCGCCCGGGTCCGATCGCCTACATTCCGAACTTTATCAACCGGAAACACGGGCGCGAGGAGGTGAAATATGACCTTCCCGAAATGGAGGAGCACCTGGCCGAAACGTACGGAATCAACGTCTACCAGGAGCAGGTGATGCTGCTTTCCCAGAAACTGGGCGGCTTTACCAAAGGCGACGCCGACGTGCTGCGGAAGGCCATGGGGAAAAAGCAGAAGGAAGTTCTGGATAAAATGAAGGTCAAATTCATGGAAGGCTGCGCCAAAAACGGCCTGAACGTGAAAGCCTGCGAGAAAGTCTGGACCGACTGGGAAGCCTTTGCCTCCTACGCCTTCAACAAATCGCACTCGACCTGTTACGCCTTCGTCGCTTACCAGACGGCCTACCTGAAGTCGCACTACAAGGCCGAGTACATGGCGGCCGTTTTGACGTCCTGCCTCGGCAACATCGAAAAAATCACCTTCTTCCTCGAAGAATGTAAGAGCATCGGGATTCCGGTTCTGGGTCCGGATGTGAACGAATCGGAGCGCTTTTTTGGGGTGAACAAAAAGGGCGAAATCCGTTTTGGGCTCGGCGGCATCAAAGGCACGGGCGACGCGGCCGTGGAATCGATCATCGACGAGCGCCGCAAGGGCGGGCCTTACAAGGACCTCTACGACTTCATGATCCGGTCGAATCTGCGGACGGTGAACAAGAAAACGCTGGAATCACTGGCCTATGCCGGGGCGTTCGACAACCTCGACGAGTGCCACCGGGCGCAGTTTTTCGATGTGCCGCAGGGCGAAACGGGCACCTTCCTCGAACGGCTCATCCGGTACGCCAACAACTACCACGCCGAGAAGTCGGCCGCGCAGCAGTCGCTGTTTGGAGCCATGAACGGCGGCGAACCCGACCTGCCCCGCCCCAAAGCCCCGAACGTGCCGACCTGGAGCGAAATCGACAAGCTCAAGTTCGAGAAAGACGTGGTCGGCTTTTACATCACCGGCCACCCGCTCGACGAGTTCCGGCTCGAACTCGAAAGCTTCTGTACGTGTACGCTAGACCGGTTGTACGACGACGTCAACAAGGGCAAGGAGATCACCGTCGGCGGGATCGTCACGAGTTCTCAGCTCCGGCAGGCCCGCAACGGGAACCCGTTCATTATTTTCAAACTGGAAGATTATAACGGGTCCGTCGAAATGAGCTTGTTCGGCGAAGATTACGTGCGGCTGAGCAACTACATCGAAGTCGGGCACTTCCTGCACATCAAAGGCAAGCTGCAGAACCGCTGGAACTCCGATCAGTTCGAATTCCGCCCGAACGCCATCCAACTGCTGACCGAAGTCCGGCAGAAGTACAGCCGGGAGTTGTGCGTGCAGCTTGATCTTCAGGTGATTAACAACGAATTTGTGGCTCATCTGACCGATCTGGTCAAGGCGTATCCGGGGCACTGTAACCTGCTGATGTCCATCCGCGACCGGGACGAACCGGTGGAGGTGAGCTTGCTCTCCCGGCCGTTCAAGGTGGCTCCGGTCAACGAACTGCTGAAAGCCCTGGATGCGCTGGATGGGGTAAAATGCCGCCTGAATTAAGAAGTGACTCTATCTCAAACCTTTCGGCGGACCGTTATCGAGCCAATTGATAACCGATAGCTTTTAATGATTGGAAACCGGCCCGTCTGCTTCGACATACATGAACTTTTTCCAGATTCAAAACATTGTACCGGTACTAATGAGTTAATTTCTACAAAACAATTCCATACAAACATGGCAAAAGCAATAGAAATCACCGACTCCAATTTTGCTGAGGTGATTAATTCTGACAAGCCGGTACTGGTTGACTTCTGGGCGGAGTGGTGCGGACCGTGCAAAATGATTGGTCCCGTTGTCGAGCAACTGGCAACTGAATACGAAGGAAAAGCCGTAATCGGCAAAATGGACGTGGATATGAACGCGCAGGTTCCTGCCCAGTTCGGCATTCGCAGCATCCCGACGCTGATGGTTTTCAAGAACGGCCAGCTGGTGGATAAGGTGATCGGTGCGGTGCCCAAGTCTGTTCTGGACCAGAAACTGCAGGCGCAGCTGTAAGCCATGTAGGCCAATAGATAAAAGCGAAAGCCGGACCATCAAAGTCCGGCTTTCGCTTTTACGCCTTTTTTTCAGAATGTTTCGGGCTGGACATCGTTCTCCTCGCACCAGAGCTGAATCAGTTCGAGAAGTTCCGGCCCGAACTGCCGGGCCTTCAGTTTGCCAATTCCCTTGACCTTCTCCAGGTCCCGAAGGGTCTGCGGAAGGCCGTTTGCCAGTTCCAGAATGGTTTTTCGAGGAAGCACCATGTAGCCTTTTACGTCGCTTTCGGCCGCTAGAGCGTCCCGCCACCGAACAATCGTCCGGTACAGGCCGGGATAGGCCACGGGGCTTTCGCCCTCCGCCTCGCTTCCCGCCGACGCGGCCGGAACCACCGCGGCGGCTTTACCCAGACCCGATTTGAAGGACAGTTCGGCTTCGTTCCGGGCTTTCAGGTAGGCCATTGACTCAAAGCCGGTCCGGCAGCGCTCAAAGCAGCTCAGTTTTGTATTCAGTTCTTTTTCAAACTCCTGGACCGCTTCGAGCATCGCGGTCCGCACCTGCTGGTTGTCCGAACCCGTCGGCAGGCGGTGCAGCGGCTGGAGCAGTTCTTGCCACAGAATCTCCTTGAAATACAGGCTTGCCTTGCCGATGCGCTCCTGCAGCGGCTGGTTTTCTTCCGGCAGGCAGCTTTCGGAGAAATAACGGGCCAGATCGCGTTCAAAACGCTCCGTGACCCGAACGGCTTTTTCCAGAAAAATGCCTTCCAGCTTTTCGAAGGCCGGCATCAGGTCGGCATCCAGCGAAGACGCATTTTCCCGGACGACTTTATGGGCTTTCTGCAACAGAAACGCGGCCTGCCGGAAAGAGAACAGCTCCTGAAGCAAGGTTTCCTGATAGGCTCGCTTCGACTCTTCGTACTCCCGTTCGGTCGGCGTTTTCTGCTGAACTTCCTGATGAAATTCGTCCAGAATCCACTCATTCTTGATGCTGCTGGAGGGAATGGGCGCGCTCAGCACGATGCCTTCCAGCGTTTTACAGCGGCTGAGGGCAACGTACACCTGTCCGTGCGTGAAGGCCGCCGCCGCGTCGATGATGGCCCGTTCGAAGGTCAGGCCCTGGCTTTTGTGGATGGTGATGGCCCAGGCGAGCTTCAGAGGGTATTGCGAGAAGGTTCCGATCACGTCGGCCCGGATTTCCTGGCTGCCGGGGTCGAGGCCGTACCGGATGTTTTCCCAACTGACGGGCGTGACGCTGATCTCTTCCTCATCCTGCGGGCAGCGAACGTAGATGACATCCTCGTCGATTTCCGTAATCCGGCCGATTTTTCCGTTGAAATAGCGCTTTTCGCGGGAAATGTCATTTTTGACGAACATCACCTGCGCCCCGACTTTCAGCTCCAGTTCGGCCTCGGTGGGGAAGGCATGGGCGGGAAATTCCCCGTCAATCGTTGCCGTAAAAACCTGCGATTCTTCGTCCAGTTCGTCCAGCCGCTGGCTGTTAATCTGTTGGGCCGCCGAGTTGTGCGTCGATAAGGTGATGTAAGGCAGTTCTTCTGTCGGCCGGAAATCCGGCTGGTGACGGGCATTCAGGACCTGGAGCTGCTGAGCCGTAATCTTCTTCTCCCGAATGGCGTTCAGAATTCCGATAAACTGCTCGTCCGACTGGCGATAAATATGCGTCAGTTCGATGGACACGTAGGGAATCTGCTGAAGCGCGCGGCTGCCGAAGAAGTAGCCCGTTTCGTAATACGGCCGAAGCAGCGCCCAGTCCTCATCCCGGATAACGGGCGGCAGCTGCTGCATGTCGCCGATCATCAGCAACTGCACGCCGCCAAAAGGCTGAGTCGGGTTTCGGTACCGGCGCAGGACGGCATCGATGCCGTCCAGGACATCGGCCCGCACCATGCTGATTTCGTCGATCACCAGTAGGTCCAGCGTCCGGATCAGGCGCAGCTTGTCTTTGGTAAATTTGCGGGTGGGCTGCCGGTCGGAGCCGGGTACCAGGGGGCCGAACGGCAGTTGGAAAAACGAGTGGATCGTCACGCCGCCCGCGTTGATGGCCGCCACGCCGGTGGGCGCGACCACCACCAGCCGTTTGCCGGTTGCATATTTGATCGAGTGCAGAAACGTGGTTTTGCCCGTTCCGGCTTTTCCCGTCAGAAAAACGTTCCGGTTGGTGTGCAGGACGAAATTTCGGGCTAATTCGAGTTTCTGGTTTACGGCGGCGGACATACTGTTTCTTTTAACGATAGCTTATAGCAATAACGGTTCACAAAGGCGGGGTGGTTCGGTCAGAACAAAGCTCAATTTACCAAAAAGCCGCCGTTTTTGCACAAAAAAGCGGTAATTGGCAAAAGGGCGCGTTTTGAATAATCTGCCATGTAGACACCGCCCTGACTCAGTGGTAGCCGCGGGTATTCAGGTACAGAATCGTATAATTGGCCAGCAGCCCGGTGGGTTGCTCGCAGAGGGTCGCAGATTTTAGGCGCTGATTTACGCTGATTTTTCTGCGGGCATCTGCGTTTATCTGCAAGAAAAAACGTCAATCAATCGCTCCCAGAATCAACGTACACGCCTCGTCAATCTCCGCCTCCGTAATTACCAGCGGTGGGGCAATGCGCATCGAATGGTCGCAGAACAGGAACCAGTCGGTCAGGACGCCCGCCGAAATGGCCCGGTCGATAACGGGTTTGAGCACGTCGAACGACGCGAATTCTGCCGCCAGCATCAGCCCCTTGCCCCGGACTTCCCGAATGGCCGGATGCACCAGCCGTTGCCGGAACAACTGGCCTTTTTGCTCCGCTTTGGCATATAACTGCTGGTCCCGAATGATCTGTAACGTCGCCAGGGAGGCCGCACAGCTGACCGGATGCCCGCCAAAAGTGGTGATGTGGCCCAGGATTGGCCCGGTTTTGAACACGCTCATCACCTCCGTTGGCGCGATAAAGGCCCCGATGGGCATACCGCCACCCATGCCTTTGGCGCAGACCAGCACATCCGGCATAACGCCGAAATCTTCAAAGGCCCAGAATGTGCCCGTCCGGCCGAAACCGGTCTGGATTTCGTCGAAAATCAGGAGGGCCCCCACTTCGGTACACCGTTGCCGGACGGCCTGAAGGTAAGCCGGATCGGGAACGCGAACGCCCGCTTCGCCCTGCACGACTTCCATGATGACGGCCGCCGTCCGGCAGCTTATCTTCTGGATGTCCTCCCAGCGGCCGTGCTGGATGTGCCGGATACCGGGCAGCAGCGGCCGGAAGCTGTTTTTGAACCACTCGCCGCCCGCCAGCGAGAGGGCACCCTGCGTAGCGCCGTGGTAGGAGTTGAAGCAGGAAATGAGTTCGGTGCGGCCAGTAAAGCGTTTTGCCAGCTTCATGGCGCCTTCGATGGCTTCCGTACCGGAATTGGTAAAATAAACGCTTTGCAGGGGACCGTAGGCCGTCGGGGGAAGCCCGGCTGCGGCCACCGTTTCGGCCAGCGCGTGGGCCAGCTGCACCTGCGGCGTCTGGACAAACTCGCCGTACACCATCAGGTGCATGTATTTGTCCAGTTGCCCGTAAATCGCCTCCAGCACGGCGGGGTGGCGGTGGCCTACGTTGCTGACGCCGATGCCGGAGATCAGATCAATGTATCTCTGCCCTTCGGTTCCGTACAGGTAGATACCTTCGGCCCGCTCGATTTCGAGGGCCAGCGGGAAGTCGGAGGTCTGGGCGACGTGCTGAAAAAAAAGCTGCCTTGGGGTAAGAAGCGTATTCAAAAGGGACCAGTTGATTAAAATGTAAAATTACAACCCATTTGAATTTGAGCCAGTTCACATTCTTGCTTATCTTTCGTTTAATACAATCCGGCTTGCGTATGAAGCAACTGTACTCCCTGATTTTTTGCTGTTTACTGGTTGTGGAGGTGTGGGGACAGGATGTCTACTACGAGCCTATCCGAACGATGATTCCCGGAACGTACGAGTTCCAGCTGGCGGACGGCAGTCGGCTGCGTGGACAGCTGGTCCGCAACGACAGCGCGGTGTACCACATCCGCACGCGGGAAGGGCTGGACAAGCAGGTTTCCATGAGCGACATTGTCCGGGCCGACCTCATCGGCGGGACGTTTCGCCTGGTGCCGTCGCATCCCAACGGCTTTCCGTTCCGGCTTCATTTCATGCCCACCGCTTATATGCCCGAGAAGAAGCGGTTGTACTACCAGAACGCCCTGCTCATCATGTCCAAAGTAGACGTGGGCGTAACCCGGCACTGGAGCATTGGAGCCGGGTTTCACAACCTGCGACCGCATGATTTTTTCACCCTGTCGACCAAGCTCGGCACTAAGGTGACCGAAAAAATGCGGATCGGCTTGCAGGGCCAATACCTGTCTCTGCGGGTTTCGGAGCAGTCCAACGTGCGGTTTACCCTGGTTCAGGGACTGGTGACGGTAGGCAGCCCGGAACGAAACATTACGGTCGGCGTGGGAGCCACCCTGTCGGAAGGGGGCCTTGGCACGTCGGGCGTAGCGACCATCGGTTACGTGCGGAAAGTTGCTCCGGACCTGACGCTGGTGAACCAGAACACCATTTTCATCGGAGAAAGCGTGGACCCGCAGTTTACCTACCTGTCCGGTATTTCCACCTTTGGCCTCCGCTTCGACCGCCGCCGCCACGCCTTCGACCTCGCCGCCATGCTCCCCGTTTACACCGTTAACCGCCTCATCCGAACCACCGTGCTGCCGTACGGGAGCTACCAGATTCGGATAGGAAGGTAAGGAAATGACTGAATGATTGAATTTTGAATGATTGATTGGCGGTCCGACGCTACGGCTGATTGGCACCGTAGAGGCAAGACAGCGAAGCTATTCAACATTCAATCATTCAACATTCAATCATTCAAAAAAGCCTACCGTTCCGCCGACCCAGTCGAAGTTTTTGTTGAAGTTGACGCCGATCATTTCGCCGCGGCTGAGGCGGGCGAGGTTGGTCAGCAGGATGGGGTGCGGGTCGCCTTCGTGCCAGACGTACAGCATCCGGATCTCGCATTTCACCAGCCCGTCGGGCGACTGAATGACCGGCTCGTACTGCACCTTTTTCTGAATCAGGTAGTTCTGTTTGTCCGGAATACGGTCCAGGTCCTCCCGGCTGATGTGCAGTTTGACGCCCGAACCGGCAAAGGAGAACAGGGGCTTGAGGACGTAATTTTCCAGATCGGCAGGGTACTCGGTCAACTGATCGAGGTAGTAGCTCTGGGGCACAAACGGGGACGACGAACCGGGGCGGCTGAGCAGCGGAAGCGTGTATTTGCTGATCCGGAAAAACCAGTTCGGGTGGGCGACCCATTCGACGTCCACATCGTCGGTAAGCCGGAAGTCCGTTTGCAGGTCACCGAGGGTTTCCAGTTCGTCGAAAATAAGCCGGTTGTAAATCCGGTGAATGTGGATGCGCCGCCCGTCTTTTTCGTAGTACAGTTTCCGCCCATCTTTCCGGATTTTGGTCAGACAGACCGGCTCAATGCCCAGCATGTCCCGCGTGATGGCGAAATCGAGCCGGGTTTTCTGCTTTTCCGGATAAATCTCCAGCAAAATGACGTTTTCCGGTTCGTTGAGGCCCACGATCAGCCGCCGCAGGTGCTGCCGGTACGTTTCGTCACTGTCCACGTTGAACAGGTGCGACACGCTGTCCGGAACCGGGTAAAATTTCCGGAACAACTGCGCCAGATACGACTGGTAGCCGTAGAGCGACGGAAATCCCTGAAGCTCGATTAGCTGCGGGGCAAGCTCCCCGGCCTCATCCCGACAGACCGCAAAGTCGATGGCCAGAAAAGACGTGTGCCCGTTTTCGTTCGGCACCCGCTGGTGGGCCGGAATGGCCCGTTCGGTCAGCTCCTTGAAGTTTTCGGCGCTGATGACGTCGATAATGGCGTTACAGGCGGCGATTAATTTATCTTTCAGTTCGCGGGGCACAAAAACCGGCGTTTCGGCCACCCGGAAGTCCAGCAGACCCGGATAGTCGTGGTCGATATGCTCCAGAAAAGCCCGGTACGTTTCCGGCGAAAAAGCGTTATTGAAGGTTTGGCGGATGTGGTGAATCATAGAATGGAAGCGAACGCGGGAAAGGCAAAGGGGGCGGATTGTCACAAATTACATCTGCGATGATCCGCCCCGCTTACCTCATCCGCGTTCCATGTAGGTTTCAACGGGAATCAGTCCCCGAATGGCCTGCCGCAGAAAATGGGGCAGAATCACCGATTCGGTCAGTTCAATCTTGTCGGGGTCGCGCAGGTGCTCGACCATTTCGTTGTATTTATCCTCTCCGTGTCCGGCAATGACCTGCTGCCGCTTCTCTTCTTTCTGAAAATACCGCAGCATCCCGTCGCCGTCGGCTTCCGGGTGAAACTGGGTTCCAAATATCTCGTTCGTAAACCGGATGGCCATAATGGCCCGTTCCAAAGGAATGTGCGGACGGTCTTTCTCCAGGCACAGCACTTTGGCGCCCAGGTGCTCAATCCGTTTCCAGTTGGGCTGCGTCAGCTGATAATCCCGCGAATCCACCACGTAAAACGGGTCCGGCAGGGCGTCGAAAAAAGGCTCATGGTGGCCCAGCTCATTCTTGAGAATGGGAAAAATGCCGAACGATGTAGACCGGCGCTTGCTCAGAATCCCGAGGTTCATGTGGCGGGACACCAGCTGAAACGAGTGGCAGATCAGAAAGAGGTACTTTTTCCGGCGTTGGGTCCGGTTATGTTCAAATATCCGGTCAATCAGGCCGAAATAGTGGCGTTCCCAGTCGTCGGGGCTGGGCAGCGGACTGCCGGGACCGCCGGTCGAGATGTACACATCGAACTCCAGTCCCGGCAGCGGCTCGCCTGCCCGCACGTTGAAGGTCTGGTCGGCCAGACGGATTTGTGTTTCCTGCTCTACTTTCCGGATCAGTTGAAGAATACAGCGCATCCCCTCGTTGGGCGCGTTGTCGTACATGTCCAGAATAGCAATGTTTAATGCACTCATGTCTGTTACGGTCTATGTCGTTGATTTTCCACTGCTTAGGACGCTGTTTTGTCAAAAGTCATGGAATAATAACTGTCACATGCCGCAACAAGTTTCCTCCACGATATAATCGACTACGGCCTGCAGGCTGTTGGTCTGGTTGAAAACGGCCAGTTGGCGGTCGGCGCCGGTGCCCCGTTCGAGGATCGTTTTGAGGTATTCCACTTCGTGCCGGCTGCCCAGTTCGTCCACCACATCGTCGACGAAATAAAGCAATTCCTGTACCAGGTGGTCGAACGGAACTTCCTCCTGCTTCCCAAAGTCAATCAGCTTCCCTTCAATCCCGTAGCGGGCGGCGCGCCATTTGTTTTCATTGATGAGAATGCGCCGGTAAGGCCGGAAGTTCAGGTTCTGGCGATGCAGTTTGTAGATTTTGGCAACCAGCGCCTGCATGAGCGCCGCCAGACAGATCGTTTCGTCAACCCGCATCGGTACGTCGCAGATCCGGAACTCGATGGTGTCGAAAAACGGGTGCAGCCGGATGTCCCACCAGATTTTCTTGCCGTTGTCGATGCAGCCCGTTTTGACCAGCAGATTGATGTACTCGTCATATTCGGCCGCCGAGGAAAAGAAATCCGGAATCCCGGTGCGCGGAAATTTGTCGAACACCTTGGAGCGATACGATTTGAAACCCGTATTCCGCCCGCACCAGAACGGCGAATTGGTCGAAAGCGCGTAGATATGCGGCAGGAAATACCGCACGGCGTTCATGATCTGGATGCCTTCGTTGCGGCTTTCGATGCCCACGTGGACGTGCAGGCCAAAAATCAGGTTCGACCGGGCCACGTCGCGCATTTCGTCAATGAGTTTGTCATACCGCTCATTGGGCGTAATGAGTTGCGCCTGCCAGTCGGAAAAGGGGTGCGTGCCAGCCGAGGCGATTTTCAGATTCTGCTTGTCGGCCAGATCGATGATCATTTTCCGGAGGTAGGTCACCTCGCGGCGGGCTTCTTCGATATTGTTACAGATATTGGTGCCCACCTCGACGACCGCCTGGTGCATTTCGGCCTTGACCCGTTCCTGGAGCACAATTTTGCCGCCATCCACAATCTTCGACATGTGGGAGCGGAGCTCACGGGTCTGCGGGTCTATCGTCTGGAATTCTTCTTCTATTCCTAGTGTAAATTGTGGCATGGCGTAGTAAGGATGAGGTTTTAGGTATGAGGTATGTGGTGAGAAGTATGAGGTGGCTTCGCCCAAAAGCCAGCGGCCCGGCATAGCAACCTCATACCTCATACCTCATACCTCATACCTACTACCTATTTTTTCGCTTTCTTTTCTCCTTCCTCTTTCACCTTCTTGGGTTTGTCCGCTTTTTTGGCTTTCGGCTTTTCCATTTCGGGTGCTTTGTTTTCGAGCTCCTGCTCGCCGCCGAGGTCGTGGCCCCGCACCGAACTCTGGACGTAGGAGCCCCAGGTCAGGTTGTCCCGGCCGAACTCCTGGGCCTTCGCGCGTTCGATGGCCATGTTGGCCGACGCTTCCACCACCCATTCGAAGTTTTCCTGACCCACCGAGTAGATATCGGCGTCCGGGGCCGGATTGCAGAAGTCGATGGCGTAGGGAACGCCGTCGCGCACGGCAAACTCGACGGTGTTAAAGTCGTACCCAAGGGCTTTGTTGAGGGCAATGACGTAGTTTTTGATGGTCGTCGTCATCTTCTGGTACGCTTCGCCCTGGAGTTTTGGTTCGGCGGCGTACCGGAGGTGGTGGGGGTTGCGGGGTTCGTACGGCATGATGCGCACGTCTTTGCCGCCGATGCAGTAGCAGCGGAAATAATCCTCAAAGACGATTTCTTCCTGGAGAAGCATCACGAGCTGGCCCGTTTCGCCGTATTTCTGCCAGAGGTCATGGGCGTCGTAAATCTTGTAGACGCTTTTCCAGCCGCCGCCCGAGTGCGGTTTCATGTAGGCCGGGAAGCCGATGTAGTTGAAAATATGCTCCCAGTCCATCATCCGGAGGTTGCGGAAGGAGTTTTCGTTGGTATCGTCCGGGCGGTCCTTCGACGGCAACAGCACCGTTTTGGGCACCGGCACGCCGAGCTTGGTCGCCAGACAGTTGTTGAAAAACTTCTCGTCGGCGCTCCACCAGAACGGGTTGTTGATCACGGCCGTGCCCGTCAGGGCGGCGTTTTTGAGGTAAGCCCGGTAAAACGGAACGTCCTGCGAAATCCGGTCGATGATGACCGCGTAGTCCGTCGCCTCGCCCTGAATGACTTTCTCGATGGAGACGAACTCCGCCACGACGTCCTTGCCGTCTTTCTGGTTGACACGGTCTACAAATGCCTGAGGAAACGAGTTTTCCTGACCGAAAAGGATGCCTACTTTTTTCATAATTTGTGGTAGAATGATGGGGTTTGCGGGAACGCGGATGACGCAAATGGGGCAGATTTACGCTGTTTTGCCGAGTCGTTTGACTGCGTCTCCACTGCATTCCCCGGATTTTATGGCTACAATAATGACAAATAATGCGGAAACATCTCGCGCCAGACGGGCCAGTCGTGTTCGCCCCACGGACGCACATCGAGCCAGTGCTGAATGCCCTTGCGGTTGAGAATGTCCGACATCTGAAAGTTTGCGTCCTTGCAGAAATCGAATTCCGACGTGCCCAGAATGATTTTCATCCCGTAAAAATGGTCGTTGTGGGCGTTGGGCAGGTAGTCCGGCGGGTTGTTGAAATAGACGTTATCGTCGTAATGCCCGTCCATAAACGACCGGATGTCGAATTTGGCCCCCATCGAATAAAGGTGGGAAACCTTTTCGGGATGCCGGAACGCGAAATTGAGCGCCTGGAAACCGCCGAAACTGCACCCGCCCACGGCGACCTTCCCGACGCTGCATTCGTGCTGGATCATCGGCACCAGTTCGTCGTTGACCATCTGGTCGTAGAAATTGTGATTTTGAATCCGGACGGACGGGTGGAGGTGTTTGGCGTACCAGCTGTCCCGGTCGATACTGTCGATGCAGTAAATTTTGACCATGCCGTTTTCGAGGAACCAGCGCGCCGAATCGATCAGTTTGAAATCGGCGGCTTCGTAATACCGGCCCATGGTTGTCGGAAACAGCAGGAGCGGGTAGCCCCAATGGCCATAGACCAGCATTTCAATATCCCGCCCGAGGTGGTGGGAGTACCATTTTCTGTATTGCTGATGCAAAATGTAACGAATTTGGTGGATAGATGAAGCGAAACAGAATCAGGCAGAAATATAACCATATTTTACCGGCGACAAGGCCGAGTCGCTATTTTTTCCAAACTTTGCGGTTCATTCCCCGCCAGCCCATGCCGTTTTTGCAGCTACTCATTTTTTTCTTATTAATGAATATACCAACCGAAGCGTCCCCGGGCGACACCGTAACCATGCAGCGGGACGAAACCCTGACCTCCGTGTACCTGAACCGTCCGGTTCGGCTCGACATTCTGCTGCCGCCCGGCTACCGCCCCGACCAGCAGCGGTATCCGGTCCTTTACCTCAACGACGGGCAGGACCTCGACCGGCTGCGGATGAAGCCGGTCCTCGATTCGCTGTACGCCAGCGGGGGCATCCGGCCGTTTGTGCTGGTCGCCATCCACTGCGGCGACCGGATTCAGGAGTACGGCACCGCCGCCCGGCCGGACTACATGAACCGCGGGAGCAAAGCGGCGGATTACGCCCGTTTTGTCGAAAAAGAACTGCTGCCGCATGTGCAGCGGCACTGGCACGTTAGCAGCAACCCCGACGAGTCGGCTTTTGCCGGCTTCTCGCTGGGCGGCCTGTCGGCCTTTGATCTGGTCTGGAATCACCCGGAACTGTTTCGCCGGGCGGGCGCTTTTTCGGGTTCGTTCTGGTGGCGCAGCAAAGCGTTTGATAAAGCCTACACCGACAACGACCGGATCATGCAGCAGCTCGTTCGCGAGGGAAAGCGACGGCCGGGCCTTCGGTTCTGGCTGCAGACGGGCACGCTGGATGAAACCGATGACCGCGACAATGACGGCGTTATTGATTCCATCGACGATACCCTCGACCTCATCGCCGAACTGGAACGGAAAGGCTACCGCTGGGGCAAAGAAGTCAGGTATGTGGAGGTAAAAGGCGGGCACCACAACCCCGAAACCTGGGGTGCCGTCATGCCCGACTTTCTGCTTTGGGCGTTCGGGGCAAAGTAGGTTCGGGGCTTTCCCGACTTTTTCCAAAAAAAGCCCCCAGCCGTGTCCCAAGTCTTTCTGACTGCCGTTCTGCACGCAGTCCTGTTTCTCAATTGTCAGTCGTCAACGGTAGATTCCAACCCGCCGGCCAAACGCAAACTGGTCTGGGCGGATGAGTTTGACAAACCCGGTTTGCCGGATACGAAGAAGTGGAAATACGATGTCGGCGGGCACGGCTTCGGCAACAACGAACTCCAGTATTACCTCGCCTCACGCCCGGAAAATGCCCGGGTCGAAAACGGCCTGCTGGTGATTGAAGCCCGGAAAGAAAAGCATGAAAACCGGGAGTATACCTCCGCCAAACTGATTACCAAAGGCATTGCCGAATGGAAGTACGGCCGCATCGAAGTCCGGGCCAAACTACCGTCGGGGCGCGGAACCTGGCCCGCGATCTGGATGCTGGGCAGCAATATTTCGCACACCCGCTGGCCGCTCTGCGGCGAAATCGACATCATGGAGCACGTGGGCTTCGACGAAAATGTGGTCCACGGCTCGCTGCATACCGACGACTACAACCACGTCAAAGGCACCCAGAAATCGGGCCGCCTGACGGTTCCGAACGCCACCGCCGACTTCAACGTCTACGCCGTGGAATGGACAGCGGACCGGCTCGACTTCCTGATCAACGACCAGCGGTTTTACTCCGTGACCAAAGCGGATTTGGGGGCCAAGGAAAGCCAGTGGCCCCTGGACCAGCCGTATTACCTCATCCTGAATCTGGCCGTAGGTGGTAACTGGGGCGGTCAGAAGGGGGTGGATGAGACCATCTGGCCTCGCCGTCTGGAGATCGATTACGTTCGGGTTTACCAGTGAGGCATCAGGGTTCCGGCTTGCCGGGATCGGGTGCGCCAGAACCGCCAGCCGCCGTAAAGCGCCGCGCCGGCGAACAGAAGCAGACCAGCTGTCCACCAACGGCCCGTGCCCGTAGAAAGCGGGTGGCTGTCGCCTACCAGAATCGGCCCGGCCCAGTGGACGGGCAGCGCCCCGCCGCGGTCCGCGTCTTTCAAATAATCAATTTTGGCTCGCTGCAAGGCCAGGTCTTTGGGAAGCCCGTCGTTGAGATAGGCAAAAAAGCGCTCGGCAATTGCATAGGTGGGCCGGTCTTCCACGCTCCATAAGGTCGTCAGGATGCTCGGAACGCCCACGCTGGTGAAGCCGCGCGCCAGACTAAAAACGCCTTCTCCCCGCTGGTGAATACCCACGGCTGTTTTGCAGGCCAGCAGGGAAACCAGCTGCGTATTGGGCAGTTCGAACTGGAGGTCCGACAGCCGAAGCGTCGAGTCGGCAAAATACAGGATGGGTTCACGGCCTACACTATCGGCATCGGCATGCGTGTAGAGGTGAATGGCTTTGTAATCCGGGGCATTTTCCAGAAAAGCGGCCTTCGTGGCGTCCTGCCGAAGCAGAAGCCGGGGGCTGGAAAACTGCTCGCTGATCTTTCCCAGCGCCTCATCCGAACCGGGCAGCGACGTTTGTCCCAGATGAGAGTAATACTGCACCGGCGCTACACCCAGCAGGGAACCGGCCGAACGAGCCTCCGCCCGGGGCCGGAGCAGGTTCTGGACCGAGTACGTGTAGCTGAAAGCGTAGTCGTTGACGGCATATTCGGGGGCCGCCGTTGACCGGCTTAGGGCATCAAACGGAATAAAGGAGCCGTCGGGCGAGACAATCACCCGGCCTTTGGGAAGCCGCAGGGGGGCCAGCAACTGCCTGTGCAGCGCGTTGGAACTGCCCAGAAAGAGGGGCATGTTTCGGTTCTGGGCCGACCCGTCCGACAGCAGGCGCATGAAGGTGTCGGCGTTTTGGCGGTAGTTGGCAATGGGCTGGCGAAGCAGCACCTTGCTTTGGGGCGTTACGCCCAGCACATAAAGATCCTGATCACCGACAAAGTACGTAACCAGCGAGGCGTTTTCTTTTTTCAACCACTGCTGGACGAGCGGCAGCGTATCGACCCGGTTGTCGAATTTGTAGCGGAAGTAAGCCGGGTTGGAGGTTTCCAGGCGTCGGCGAAAATCATCCAGCTGTGCCTGCGCGGACAGGAGCTGGGCCAGCACCTGATCGTACCGGGCCGTACCGGCCTGGGGTTCGGCGAGCCGGTTCTGAAGCGAACTCACCTGCTGAACCAGACGGGCTTCTTCTTCCAGTTGCCGGGGCAGCAGTTTCTGGCGGGCGCCGAGTTCGTTCAGCCGGTCCATCAGGAGCACCGCCCGGCTTTTTTCGAAGAACCGGTAAGCCGCGTTGGCATCGTTCAAATGGGCGCAGGTTTCGATGGCCCGTTCGTACATGCCTTTGGTTTGGCTCCGCCAGAAGATTTTGGAGAGAGTGCCCGTATGCTCCCAGCGCATGAAGTCCACCATTTTGTCGGCCAGGGCGTAGGTGTTCAGCGCGTGACGAAAATAAGCCCGGTTTCCGGTGGATTTTGCATAATCGAGCCAGGTGTCGGCCTTATCCTGTACAAGCGTGAGCAGGTACTCCTTCTGGGCCGACAGACGCATGGCCTGCCCGGATGGATTCAGGGCAAGGTTCAGTGTATCGTTGAAGCCCGTTTTGAGGACGTGAAAGCCTTTCTGGTAGTATTGCAGGGCCGTTTCAAAGTTTTTTTTCTTCCAGTAAGCCGCACCGATGTTGTTATAGAGCCGGGCTTTCCGGTTGAAGTCGGTGGCTTTGGCGAGCGCCTGCCCGTAGTAGTACAGCGCTTTTTCGTACTGGGCGAGGTCGTAATAATAAAAACCCAGCTCCAGTTCGCAGGAGGCGATTTGTTCTTGATTATTAAGCGATTTCGTTAATCGGAGCGCCTCAAGGAAATACGGTTCAGCCCGGGCCGGCTGCCCTTTTCTTTTCAGAATATTGCCGATAGTCCGGTTGTAAAGGGCCTGGTCGGACAACAGACTGCCGCCCTGTCGGCTTTCCGCAAGAATGGAAAGACACAGGGCGAGTGCTTCATCCAGTTTACCGCTGTTTTTCATGGTTTGCAACACCCGCACCCGTTCGTACTGATTGTACAGCAGTGCTTCGGTGTTGCGGGCTTTGCGGGCCCAGCCGATGCCTTTTTCGGACCAGCTCAGGCTGACTTCCAAATCGCCGGTCGAGTAACTCAGAAAAGCTTTTCCCGCGGCGGCCAGCGCGGCCCAGCGCCAGGTGTTTCGGGCCAGACTGAGGGTGATGCTCTGGTCCAGGTAAGCCCCGGCCTGTTCCCGCTGGCTAAGCAGCGTCGAGACCTTGCCCAGTCGAAACAGGGCTTTGGGTAAATCCGACGGACTCAGGGCTGCGGACGGGTGTTGGGCAATGGTCAGGGCGCGGCGGGCGACCCCCAGCGCCACCGAGTCGGCCCGGTGGTTACCCGCATCCCGGCCGATGTGGTAGAGCAGGTCCAGAAACAGGGAATCCTGCGGGTAGCCGCAGGATTCCCATTGCCCGGCAATCCGGAGCAGGTCCGGGTATTGCGGAGACACCGCCGAGCGGGTCAGCGTCTGGTACGACCGTACCAGGGCCGGGCGCGGAGGGCACTGGCCAAACACAGTTCCGCCGAAAAACAGCAGAACTAATGCGCTATGGAATGACTTTGTATCTACCATTCTTGATAAATCCAGTAGTGGGCGAAAGGATACGGGGATTTATTGCGTAGAGGATGGTTTCCCGTAGATGGGTCGCTGTTAATGTCGAAGCGCCGTAGTGGTGCTGTAAAACAGCGGCCGCCATGCCCGACATGTACGCCGTTGCAAAAGAGCTTCCGGCAAACGAAAACCGATTACCATTTCCATTACGGGGAAATAGATAATAACCGTCGTTTGCCTCCTGGGGGTGATTGGCCTGAATGGCGATATTGACAAACCGATCCGAATAGTTTTCAAAGCCCCACGGGAGACCATCCTGAGTTTGGTCCGGCTCTTCCCAGATCGTGGTGGCGGTGATGATATTGCGGTAAGTTTCGCTGTAGCAGGCGGGAAATAGGTTATAAGCCAGTTCAGTGCCTCGCTGGACATGTCGGTTCGGTCGGTTTCCGGCGGCACACACCAGCAGAATATTGCGGTCTTCCAGTTCCGTAAGACACCTCTCTAACAACTCAATACCGCCGGTGGCGGGAATGACAAAACTGGCGTTGATGATGTCAGCCTCATGCTCCTGGGCATAACAAAGGGCGCACAACACGGTGAAAAGCGTACCGATGCCCTTCGAATCGAAGGCTTTCAGGACCATAATAGACGGACTGGGTCCACCGGAGGTCTGACGGGCCGTGTCGGTGATAATGGCCGACACCAGCGTGCCATGATGGCCAAAATGGTCGTCGTCGGGATTGCCGTTTTCAAAATCGTTTACAATCTGGTTACCTACCTCTCGGATGCCTCCGGTAATCTCGGCAATGGTCGGTCTGCCGACAAAATTCCAGCCTTTTTCGTCGCCGGTAATCCCGCACGCTGACGTTTGGCTACCGCCCCGCCAGATAGAAACGGCCACGCCGGTGCCCTGCAGGTAGGTTGCCCGAAACCCCGAGTCAATCACCGCCACCCGAACGGGCTCCTTCCTGCCAGAGACCATGCCGTGGCTACCTTCTCCCCAAGAAGTTGAAAGTTCCTGTTCTTCTCTCGGGTGTAATAAACCTTCCAAAGCAGCGGATTGGGCCTTAGCGAGCACGTCATTGTCCGAAGAGGTAAGCGAGCCCGTGCGGGAATTGTCGCCGCCGGGGGAACTGAACGCATACGCGTTAATTGACATTACCGCAAGCATGGAGCCCGTGGGCGTATTGTCGCCGCCGGGACTCAGCAGGGCCCGGTCATTTAAAGCATCCAGGATTGGCTGATCACCAATAACTTCGATAACCATAAACGGGCAGCACCTGCACAGTTGAATAGCCCTCGTTGTTACTTCCCCAATTCTGACAGTGGTATTCTTCGAGTGATTCCAAAGGCGCACTTCCGCTACACATTCCTTTCCTTTTTCCATCTCACGCAACCACTTTCTCATCTGGGGCGAAGGCCCGTTGTTTTTTAGAAAGCCTCCGGATGGAATCTGTACAATATACTGGTTGGGCACAGCGAGACTGCCGTTGACGAGTTTGACCGGATAGTTGTTTCTGAGCAGCAGCGCCTGCAGCGATTCCAAATCGTTGGGGGAGAACAGCGAAGAAGCGTCCATAGCGGTAGAGGTTTAGTGTGGATTAGTTAAAATTCTTCCAGAAGGCGACTGGCTTCGCGGCTTCCATCCAAGTTCCTCTTAATCAAGGTCTCCAGCAACTGGCGGGCTTCCTTTTTATCATTCGGTAAATTCCGTTTCAGAAGCGCCACGGCTTTGTAATACAGGCCGGGATTGGAGGCTAACTCGGTGCGGCGGCTCAGCCGGTCGAACTGGTTGATGGCTTGGTCGTAATTCCCGGTGCGGAGGGAAACAATTCCCGAAAGTTCGAGCGCTTTTTCGTTGGCCGGATCGCGCGCCAGCTGCTGATCGAACAGGGCAAGGGCCTCGGAAAACCGGCCTTCGTTATACAGGCGGATGCCCCGCTGCAGCGAATCCTGCTCACTGCCCATCGTCCGGCCGAGCGTGGTGATTTCGGTGGCGTACTGGTCGGCCATTTCCTGAGCGGACGGGTTTGCCTCCTGGAGGTACCAGCTCACGCCCAGCAACAGCGCCAGGCTGGCTGCCGCGGCGTAGGACCACACCCTGACCCGGCGGGGTTCGGCCTCCGGCACCACCGGGCGGCGGGCTTCCCACTCCTGGCGGCGCTGCCGACGGTATTCGGTTTTGGCAGCTTGCCGGGCACTCAGATAAAAGGCAACGGCCTCGGCCAGTTCCCCGTCGGTCCGGATGGCGTCCTCGAAGCGGCTGCGCTCCTCGGGCGGCATCTGTCCGTTAAAATAATCGTCTATCTGTTCGAATGGCGTCATGACTTGCTGGTCCGATAAAGTTCCCGCAATTGTTCAAGGCAGCGTAAGCGGCTGGTTTTGGCAACCGCGGCAGAATGGTAGCCCAGGGTCTCCGCAATTTCGGCGTCAGAGAAACCTTCTGCCCAAGTCAACAGCATCTCCCGGCACTTGCCGGTGAGCGTTTGCAGGCGGGCCCGCAACAGGTCGTGCTCCTGCTGGCTGATGAGACCCTGGACGACCGATTTGACCGAATCCGGAATCTGAACGGCCAGATCGTCGAGCGACACGGCCTGGTTTACGCTACTTCGATTAGTCGTGTTCTTTCGAATAAAGTCAACACACTTGTTGGTGAAAATCCGGGTCAGGTAGGTTTTGAGCTTCGCCAGGCCCTCAAAACGGCCGTTGCTGATGTGCTCAATGACGGTAAAAATAGCGTCCGAATAAGCGCTGGCGGCATCCTCTTCGCTCAGGCGGTTTTTGCGGACGCCGTCGCGGATCAGGTAAGCAAACTGATCGTAAAGCTTGTTCTCGAAATAACGACGCCGGGGGCCTTCGTTCCGGATACCTTCTACTAATTCCTGGTCGGATAGTTGCCTGGAAAAGAGCCGCATAGGTTCTGGGGTGGTGCGAAGAAAGATCACGAAAATTACCGGGACCGCAAAATTTTTTTCCTAGTTGTTACCGCGCAGCCCCGTTCCCGCGACCAAGCAGCCAAAACCAAATCCTGCTCGTTATGAAAAATGAAAGCTACCTCCGATTCGCCCGGCTGGTTGCCCTTGGAGCGTTCCTGCTGCTGGCCGCCCCTTTGCTGGCCCAGGAAAATGACTCCGTTCAGGAATATTTCAGCCATCCGGGCTACGGAAAGGCAGAAAGGGCCTCCAAGCCTTTCTGGAATGTGTACACCGATTACAAAGCCAACCGGACGAAGATCCGCTTCTTCGGCGCAGACAGCCAGATGGTGCACGAAGAAGAACTGGCCGGGCAATACATCGCGCTCACGCGGCGAAACGTCCGGGAACTGGATCGGATTCTGGCGAATCTGACTACTCCGACCCGGGTGACTACCCCGACCCGGGTAGCGGAGTCGCTGAAATCGTCGTCCCTGAATCTGGCCAACGCTGTCCGTCAGGGCCATTCGGGACCCGGATTTCAGATCAACGCCTTTCCGTCATACGACGGGTATTATCTCAATCTGTACGTGGTCAACCCGGCTCGGGAATCGCTCCGGATTGTGATGAAGAATAACCGTGGCGAAGTGCTTTACGAAGCGTATTGCAAGATGGACAGGCATCATTACAAATTTGATATGACCGAAGTGCCGGCCGGCGACTACAATCTATCAGTGATCGGGACCAGCCAGCAGTTCAACAACGTGATTGGGTTGCGCAATCCGGTCCGCAAACTGGATTTGAATGTCCAGTCGCAGCAGCCCATCGCGGTCCTGAAAAAGAAAAAGGAGAAGGATTGACCTTCTCCGAATGAGCCGACTCTGGCGGGTCGGCTTTTTTCTGCGGGATGATTCGGCTCAGAGGCTTTCGAGGAAGCGCATCGTGTCCACTCCGTCGGCATAGTCCGTCAGGCCGGGCCGCTGGGTTTGTCCGAACGGGACGCTGCCGGGAAACGTTCCCTGCCGGGAGGCGATCACCTGAATTTTGTGGCTCCGTTCGGCCAGCCACTGGGCGGCGGCTTCGGGAGAAGCATACGGCTGGCAGTAAACCACCGAAATGGGCGAAACCAGCCCCGGGTTTTCGGTCAGCAGCAGGAATCCGTTGTCCAGATGGGGCACGCCGTTGACGAGGTAAATCGACTTGTTGTAATCGTAGTTGTTGACGTATTTATGGTGGTTGACGTAGGTCGGCGCCATCGGCATCAGCGTATCGAGCAGGGCGGTATAATCATAGTCCTGCGGAACGAGCAGGGTAGACACGTTCCGGCAGCCCAGTCCGAAGTAGTCCAGAATATCGTGGCCGAGTGCCCTGAAGTCGTCCGGCGTTTCCTGTCCGTCCAGAAGGGCCACGGAACTGCGGTTCTTGCGGATGATATGCGGCTTTTTGGCAAAGTACTGTTCGAAGTACCGGGCCGTGTTGTCGCTCCCGGTTGCGATGTAGGCTTCGGCTTCGTTGATGCGTTCCACGAAGCGGACCCGTTCGCCCAGTTCCGGGCTGATTCCTGTTATTTTTTTTATTAAAAATTGGATAAGTGCAATATCCTGGGAGCTTGGCTTCAGCAGGGCCCGGTGTCCGCTGATGAGAATGCTCAGAAGGTCATGAAAACCGACCGCCGGAATGTTACCGGCCATGACCACGCCTACAGAACGGCTTACGGAGGGTTCTGGTGAATAGTTTGAGGTCCACTGCGTCAGAGCCTCCCGGGTCAGAAAAGTACCGGCCAATGCTGCCAGTGCCTGGAGACTGTTCTCGACCGTAAACCAGGGATTGCCGCCGCGGGCGCGTTCGGCCGCCTCCTGAATTTCCGGTTGATTATCCTTGTCTCTCAGGAAGTTACCCAGCTGAACAAAAGCCTCTATTCTTTGCGGTAATAGCATATAATAAATTATGATAAGCAGTATGTTGGTATTCAACCCCCAAAATTAAAATTAAGTTTGGCGTCAACCTTTAAATAATTATATTTGTTGTTTAATAAGCGCCCAGAAACCGGGCGAAATAAATAGCATAAATTCACATACAGAGCGGCCGCTTTCCGAAACAGGCCTTCTGCTTATCGATTTCTAATCGTTAAAATATTGTACGACATATGGCAATCATGATCACAGACGAGTGCATCAACTGCGGTGCCTGCGAACCGGAATGTCCGAACACGGCCATCTATGAAGGCGGCGTTGAGTGGACCTGGGGCGGGGGAACGGCGCTTGATGTAGTTGATTTCGGTGATGGTACCGTCGTTAGCGGCAAAGAAGCCCAGGCTCCGGTTTCCAACGAGTTTTATTATATCGTTTCTGATAAGTGTACGGAGTGCGTTGGTTTCCACGAGGAGCCCCAGTGCGCCGCGGTATGTCCCGTTGACTGCTGCGTCCCGGATCCTGAACATGTCGAAGAGGAAGGAACGTTGCTGGCCAAGAAAGCCTGGCTGCACGCCGAACCCGTGTAAATAAATACCGTCCTCAATAGGAAGCCCCGCCAGCTGGCGGGGCTTTTTTTATGGCCTTATCTGTATAGCATTAATGGTTGAAAAAATTTCACTATGGCAAGGATTGTGAAAAATTGCCGATTGGATGGATTTTATATGATGGTTTAGGTTTTAAGTTTTTAAAAAAGGGAAAAGTCAAAGAAAAGTGTTCGAATATGGAAAAACAGGTTCTGGAATAGGGATAATTTTTAGATAAACATGTAAAAAGTAAGAAAGTTTCCTTCTTTTTTGACTCCATGCTTGATTTATAAAATTGTATTATTAATATTTGTTCCGACAAAACATTATTCGCAATCTGCTACCTACAACCAAAGTTTTATTATGAAAAAACCTTTATTACTAGTAGGCTTTATGCTTACCTCCCTGCTTTCGGGAGCTCAGGACGTAACTGTAGATTCCGCTAAGCCCAAAGAAGAAGAAAACAAGGGGAAGTTCACCTTCTCCGGTTATATTGACAGCTATTACCTCGGCAACCTGAACAAACCCAAGAGCCGCAGCAACCTGGGAGCTTCCAACGCCCGGGCTTTCGACATCACCGCCGGCCAGTTTTCCCTCGGCCTGGTACAAACCAAAATCGGTTACAGCAACGACAAGTCCGACGTCGTAGTTGACCTCACCTTCGGTCCGAACGCCGACCTCGGCCAGTACGGCAACCTGATCGGGCCGCTCGGACGGGGCACCACGGCCCTGGCCATCAAACAGGCTTATTTTAACTGGAAAGCCACCGACAAGCTCAGCATCACCGCCGGTCAGTTCGGCACGCACATTGGCTACGAGGTGATCGACGCCCCGGTCAACTACAACTACTCGCTGTCGAACCTCTTCAACAACGGTCCTTTCTACCATATCGGCGTCAAAGGGACCTATGCCTTCAGCGATAAATCGTCCCTGATGCTGGGTCTGGTCAACAACGTGGACAACCTCAACGACAACAACCGGGCAAAGGGCCTGATCGGTCAGTTCTTTGTGTCGCCTGCTTCCGGCTGGAACGTTTACCTGAACGGGATCGTCAGCAACGAAGCTTCGGATGACTCGCTCGGCAAAGTGAGCGGTTCGTACGCCCTGTTCGACCTGACGACCACCTACCAGATCACCGAGAAGTTCTTCCTCGGCCTGAACGCGGCCGTTGGCTCGCAGAAAAAAGACATCCAGGGCTTTGCCCCGGTGAAAGACGGCAAATCGGGCTGGGGCGGCGTTGCGCTCTACTCCAACTACGCCGTGTCGAGCAACTTCTCCCTGGGTGCCCGCTACGAATACTTTGACAACACCAGCGGCGCCCGCGCTCTGCGGAACCGTCTGGGGGAAGGTACGAACGTAAATTCCGTCACACTGACGGGCGTTATCACGGCCGCTTCGGGCCATCTGCTCATCAAACCGGAGTTCCGTCTGGACAGCTACGCGAAGCCGGACGTTCGCGGTGCTGAGCGGCAGCTCCAGTTCGAAGACAAGGACGGCAACTTTACGAAGTCGTCCCAGTCCACGGTGGGTCTGGCGTTCATCTACAAATTCTAAAAAAAGGTGGCTGGTCGTTTTATCGGATAACCCAAAGTCAGATTACACTTCACCACGATCAGCCACCAACCCATACGTAAACGGACTTATCATTAGTACAATCAAAACCAGTTGATTCTTGCCATGAAAAAATCCTCTTACCTCCCTCTCCTGGTACTGCTGCTCATCAGCGTACTGGGCATCCTGCCTCAGTTTAATGCCGTTCCGGGCCAAATCGTAACCGAAGGAATCAATTCCGGTGATACCGCCTGGATGCTCGTCTCGTCTGCCCTCGTTCTGCTCATGACCCCCGGTCTGGCTTACTTCTACGGCGGCATGGTGAACAGCAAAAACGTTATTTCGACCATGCTCCAGAGCTTTATCGCGATGGGTGTCATCAGCATTCTGTGGGTGGTGTGCGGCTTTAGCCTTGCTTTTGGTGAATCAATTGGTGGTTTTATAGGTAATCCGGCCACGTTCTTCATGTTCAACGGCGTGCTCGACGGCAAGCCCTGGAGCCTGGCCGCGACCATTCCTCTGGTGGTGTTCGCCTTCTTCCAACTGAAGTTCGCCGTCATTACGCCCGCACTGGTAACGGGTTCAATGGCTGAGCGGATCAACTTCCGGTCTTACGTCCTGTTCATGATACTTTTCAGCCTGCTGGTTTATACTCCGCTGGCGCACTGGACCTGGCATCCGGACGGCTTCCTGTTCAAGATGGGCGTTCTGGATTTCGCCGGGGGTACGGTAGTACACATGTCGGCGGGCTGGGCAGCTCTGGCCGGTGCCATTTACCTGAAGCGTCGTAAGTCACACGAGGAAGCCAACTTCCTGCCCCCCGCCAACATTCCGTTCGTGCTGCTGGGTACGGGTCTGCTGTGGTTCGGCTGGTTTGGTTTCAACGCCGGTTCGGCGGTAGGCGCTTCGGCGCTGGCGGCTTCGGCCTTTGCAACGACCAATACGGCGGCAGCGGCGGCCGGTCTGGCCTGGGTGCTGTTCGACGCGGCCCGCGGCAAGAAGGTTTCTGCCCTTGGCTTCGCAATCGGTGCGGTCGTTGGTCTGGTGGCCATTACGCCGGCTGCGGGTTTTGTAACCATCCCGACCTCCATCTTTATCGGTACGATTGCCGCCCTGGTTTCCAACTTTGTGGCTCACCTGCGCTCTAAATCAAACCTGGACGACACGCTGGACGTATTCCCCTGCCACGGGGTAGGCGGTATGACCGGCATGGTCATGACGGGCATCTTCGCTACCAAAGCCGTAAACTCAGCCGTTGCGGTGGAAGGTCTGGCTTTCGGCGAATTTGAACTGTTCTTCCAGCACATGAAGGCCCTCCTCATTGTGTCGGCCTTTGCTTTCGGAATGTCGTACCTGCTGCTGGTGATCACCAACGCGATCCTGCCGCTGCGCGTTTCTGAAGAAGACGAAAAAGTAGGTCTGGACGTCAGCCAGCACGACGAATATCTGGTTGATGCCTAGGTCTTAACGATACGGCGACAGAGCCACAGGGTTGCATCTTTCGTAGTAGAGTATGCAGTGCGACTGTGGTTTTGTTGTACTCGATAGAGCTGTCTGCCGGTTGGCGGGCAGCTCTTTTCTTTTTAACATGTGTCTGCTAAATGGGGGCTTTTCCAAAACGCAGGACACTTTGGAAAGGGAATGGACTGATATTTGCAGACGGATGGTCAGATAAAATCATCGTAACCAATGTCCGTTAAAAGCAAGTTATCGGTCTATATCCTAACACATAACAGCGAAAAGTACCTGCACAAGGTGCTGGAGGCCGTCAGCGTCGTGGCCGACGATCTGGTCATTCTTGACAGCGGCAGCACGGATGCCACGGCGGATATCGTGGCCCGTTGGAACGGCCGTTTTTTGTCCCGCCCCCTCGACAATTTCAGCGCTCAGCGTCAATTTGCCATCGATAACTGCCGCTACGACTACGTTTTTTCGCTCGACTCAGACGAAATTCCCGATCAGGAACTGCTGGCTCATATTCAGGAATTGAAGAAAACCGGTTTTACGGAAGATGCTTACGCCATCCAGCGCCACTGGTTTGTGGCCGGACAGCCGGTCCATTGCCTTTACCCGGTGACGAGCCCGGATACAACCGTCCGTCTGCTGAACCGCCAGAAGGTGGATTTTCGGCGTCCGGCGCACCTGCACGAAAGTCCGAGAGGCTACGAGCGGAAGCAGGATTTGCGGGGTTCGGTGAGCCATTATACCTTCGAAACCCGGGAGGAACTGGAGCGGAAACTGGAGAAATACAGCAGTCTGGCCGCCGTGGACCTGATTCGCAACAAGCGCAGCCTCAGCCTGTTCCATCAGGTTGCCGTGCCGCTGGCACTCTGGGTTCGGTGGTACCTGCTCCACAAAGGTTTTCTGGACGGGGCGCTGGGCTGGCGACTGGGCCTTTTTGCGTTCCGACACTCCTGGAAAAAATACGCGAAAGCCCGGGCGATTGTCCGGCAGGGAGGACTGCCTCCGGTGAATGAAGTGAAGGCTGGAGGAACGGTGGATGAAGAAGTTGCCGCTTGAGTCCATCCGGAAACTGCTGAACAGCAACGTCGTCCTTTCCCTGCTCGGCAACGGGGTCGCGACAGTACTCAGCCTGCTTTCCTTTACGCTCCAGGCCCGCTGGATGTCCACCTCGGCCCTGGGCGGGTTTATTTACCTGTATACGATCTACACGCTTTTCGATACGGTCCGGACGGGGTTGATGTACAACGCCCTGCTTCAGCAGGGAGCGGCTTCTACTTCGGAGAAAGGGTTCCGGCGCTGGGAGGGAGCCGTCTGGCAGATCAACCTCCTGTTCAGCGCCGTGGGCGTGCTGCTCGGAACGGCGGTGGTGCTGGTCGGCCAGACCTGGATTCCCATCGACGGAAAAGCACTGGGGTGGCTCGCACTGTCGATCATGGTTTCCATTCCCGGAAATATATCCAGCTGGATGCTGCTGGTTCGTTCCCGGTTTCGGCCGATGCAGATTCAGAAGGTGCTGTACCCGGCCATCATGATTGTGATTCTGGCCGGGATGCAGTTCCGCGGCGGAATCACGCAGGAGAAAATGATGCTGGCCAACCTCGGTCTGACGGCCGGTTTGAGTTTGCTCTCGATTGGAGCCGGCTGGTGTCTTCCCCAGTCCGTCACCCGGGGCACCCTTCAGGAACGGAAGCACTTTTACCGCTACGGCAAGTTCAGCATCGGCGCGCTGCTGGGGTCGAGCCTGCTGCGGAATTCGGACATTTACCTGCTGCGGTTCTTTGTGGGGCCGGAAGCCATCGCGCTGTATTCCATTCCGCTGCGCCTGATTCAGATTATCGAAGTACCGCTCCGGAGCGTGGTGTCGGCTTCCATTCCGGCGATTGTCAAAGCGTTTCACCACGACACGCCGCGCGTCCTGAGCCGGATGGTGGCCCGGGAAGCGGGCGGACTGGTCATCTGCCTGGTGCCCGTTGCCGCACTGGGCTTTCTGCTGGCCGATTATCTGGTCGTCTGGCTGGCTGGGGCGCAGTACAAAGCTGCGGCCCCGCTGGTGCGAATCTTTATGGTTTACAGTCTGCTGCTGCCGCTGGATCGGTATCTGGGCGTCACCCTGGATGCCATCGGCAAGCCGAAAGCCAATCTGATCAAGATGTTCGGCATGCTGGCGATCAATGTCGTGGGAGACTGTCTGGCCCTTTGGCTCTTTCCGACTCCCGAAGCCGTCGCCGCCGTTTCCATCGTGACGTTTGGCAGCGGAATCCTGATCGGACTTCATCACGCCAACCAGCATAAGGTGCCGTTGACCCTGAGATCCATCGGGGCGCAGGGGCTGTTCTTTGTCCGGGAACTGTTGGACAAAGGCCTCAAAAAAGAAAAGGCCGAGCCGGCCTCTTCCGCCTTAACGAAATAAGGCAGGATTCAGAAAATCCTGCCTTATCCCAACGTTGATTTAGTGGGGCACGACTAATGATGCACCACCATATCGGTCATTATTTCTTCGGCTTCCATCAGGCCCGCCGGGTTGATGGCCGTCATCCGAATCTGTTTAAGTTCGTTAATCAGCAGCGGATCGTACTTGGCCGTGACTCGAACGTAGTTCTCGGTAAAACCCTGCATCTGCCCGTTTTCAACGTCTTCTTCAAATAGAACGGTCGCTGTCCGGTTCAACTGGGTTTCGTAAAAGGCCCGCCGCTTTTTGTCCGAGAGAATATGCAGCATTTTTGACCGCTCCGCCCGCTTGGAGCCCGGCACCACCGGCCGGATGTCCAGGGCCAGCGTGTTGGGCCGCTCCGAGTAGGTAAAGACGTGCAGGTAGGAAATGTCCAGCTCGTTCAGAAACTGGTAGGTTTCCCGGAACAACTCGTCCGTTTCGCCCGGGTGCCCGACGATGACATCCACCCCGATGCAGGCGTCCGGCATCAGCCGTTTGATCTGCGCCACCCGGTCGGCGTACAGTTCCCGGCGGTAACGGCGGCGCATCAGCCCCAGTACTTTATTGGAACCCGATTGCAGCGGCACGTGGAAATGCGGCACAAAGCGCTTCGACTGGGCGACAAAGGCAATCACTTCGTCCGTCAGCAGGTTGGGCTCGATGGATGAAATGCGAAAGCGCTCAATGCCGTCCACTTCGTCCAGCGCCCGGATCAGGTCCAGAAAGGTTTCGACCCGCTCACCATTGACGAGGCCAAAATCACCGATATTGACGCCCGTCAGAACGATTTCCCTGACGCCCCGGGCCGCGATTTCGCCCGCCGCCCGAACCACATTCGCGATGCTGTCGGACCGACTCCGGCCCCGGGCCAGCGGAATGGTGCAGTACGCGCAGGGGTAATCACAGCCGTCCTGAACTTTCAGAAAGGTCCGGGTCCGGTCGTTGAGCGAGTAGGAGGCGTGGTACTCCAGCGCTTCCTCGATGGGCGAATTATAAACCTGGGCCGTCCCGCTGGTCGCCTTCACAAAGGTCGGCAGCAGTTCGTGCAGGCGAAACTTCTCAGAAGCGCCCAGAACGGCATCGACGCCCGGAATTTCGGCGATTTCCTGCGGTTTCAATTGGGCATAACAGCCCAGAATAGCGACGTAGCCTTCGGGATTGATCTTCTGCGCCTCGCGAACAATTTTCCGGCATTTTTTGTCGGCATTGTCCGTCACCGAGCAGGTGTTTATGATAAAAACATCCGGCTGCTGGTTGAATTCCACCCGTTCGTACCCCAGATCTTCCAGCATGCGGGCCAGGGTAGAGGATTCGGAGAAATTCAGTTTGCAACCCAGTGTATAAAATGCAACTTTTTTCATCTCAGGCATTTATCCTGCAAAAATACGAATATCAGGCGGATTGAACGAAGCTTTATCCGGCTTCCTCTTATCCAACCGGATTATTTGATTAAAAATTCACCGTACGAAATGGCTTCATACGCTTCGCCGACTTCCACATCTTCCTGCGTAACCTTACCCCGGGAGGAACTGACCTGACGGCTTTCGTTATCAAAAATCAGCCAGCGGTCCGGTTGAACCAGCCCGAAGCCGTTGTTGAAGGCGAAATAGGCAAACGGACGGCTGCACGGAGCCAGCAGGTCCCGGCTGAAACGGAAGGCCGACCCATCCAGCCGCAACTGGTTCAGAAGCGTAGCGGCCAGGTCGGTCTGGGAGCCGGTATTGCCGATTACTTTGGATGAAGCTTTCAGGGCGCCGCCCAGCCAGAGCATGGGAATGTGAAAATTGGCCACTTTGTCGGGCGAGAGGACCGGAAGCCGGTGCCCGTGGTCGGCGACGACAACAATCAGCGTATTGTCCCACCAGGGCTGCTTTTTGGCCTCCTCGATGAACCGGCCAAAGCTTTGGTCCGCGTAGTGCATCGCGTTCAGAAAGCGGGACTCCTCATCCGCTCCGGAAATTACGGTGGGAACGGGCGTTTCGAACGGTTCGTGACTGCTCAGGGTGAAGAACGTGGCAAAAAAAGGCTTTTGCTGCCTGTTCAAATCCTGGAGGAGCCGGTCGTAGACCACATGGTCGTGGGCGCCCCACTTGGAATTCCAGTCGGAGGAGTTGAAATCCGCTTTGGACACAATGCGGTCGTACTGGCTGTTGAGCAGGTACGATTTGATGTTGGCAAATTCGGTTTCACCCCCGTAATAAAAGGACGTTTCGTAGCCCGCTTTTTTGAGGTGCTGGCTCAGGGTGGGCAATTTGGCGGCTTTCCCCGGAATGGTCATGATGGAGGCCGTGGGCTGGGCGGGAAAGCCGCTCAGGACCGCCACCAGCCCTTTATCACTCCGGTCGCCGCTGGCGTACAACTGGCTGAACAGCAGCCCTTCCTGACTCAGGCGTTCAAACTGCGGCGTGATGCCGGTCCGTCCGCCGAGACCCGCCACGGCTTTCGCCGTCAGGCTTTCCCAGATAATCAGGACAATGTTCGGCTTTCGGGTTTTGAGCACCGGCTTGGCCCGGGCACCGAACTCATACAGGTGCTGGACATTCTGCCGGGCCTGATTTTCCGGTAAAAAGGCAAACGGATTGACATTGTCCGCCGGTCGTTCGAGCACCGAAAAAATGAAATTCCACTGCGGATTGATCGCCGCGTGATTGTCGAACAAACTCCGGGAGAAATAAACCGCGCTCACGTTCATCGGTGCCAGTTGCAGTCCGCCGCGGATGGGAATAATCAGTCCGGCGGTGGCCAGCACCAGCGGAACGGCTTCAAAGGGTGACCTGTACGCGATGCCGGGCTGCCGGGAGAACCACCGGTTGACCGTCAGGAACAGGGCCGCGCCCGTTATAGTCAGCAGAATCAGGATGAACGCCAGCCAGCCCAGCGGCGATGAGCCGATGGATGCAAACGCTTCATTGGGCGTGCTGAGATAGCGCAGGGGAGTGGTATCGAGCCGGAATCCCCAGGCCCGGTATAATTCCAGATCGACCGTAGTGAGGAAGCTGACCACGATAACCATCAGGGACGAGTAAGGCCGGATCACCGGAAAAAGCCAGCGGGCGGGGGCAAACGCCAGCCAGAAACCCGGCAGCAGCGTCAGGTAACCGGCCACCGAAAGGTCCATGCGGAGGCCGTGCCCCAGAATCGGCAGCCAGTTGGCGGGGTCGGCCCCGTTCTGCTGCACGAACTGATACCAAAGAAAAACAAGCCGGGACCCCTCAAACCAGGCGCCCCATAACAGGAAATAAGCGGCGAGCCAGCTGATGCGACTACGCATAAGGATAAGCCATGTTACGGTAATGTTAACGACAAAAGTACTATACGTAACGGTTATTTCACGTCCGTTCGTTCGCTGACCGTACAATAATCGTACTGATTTAGGGAAAGGCGGATTGGGAGAGGACAGAGAGGTTGTAGCGGAAAAGACGTTCGTGGGAATAGTAATAGATGAAAACGAAAAATCTAGGTGTATAAAACCGGTCTTTTGGTAGAAATATATGTGTAATTCTGAAAAAGGAGTTTCAGATTGCATGGGTCCTATAATGCAGGTTTTTGTTGATATTATTGTAGTTTGCCAATGATTATTGTGAAATTTTTGTAAAAAAAATAGGGGATATAAAGAAAAAGCAAAAATGCTTTGCATTTATTTGGCAAACGGACTTACATTTGTTCAACAGAATCAGTCGTTACCTGTATAAACCGAATAAACGTATCCTAATCATGGTTAAGTCCAAGCTCGAGTACATCTGGCTCGATGGCTACAAGCCCACGCAAAGCCTCCGTTCAAAAACCAAAATCGTTAGCGACTTCTCCGGAACTCTGGAAGACTGCGAAATGTGGTCTTTCGACGGCTCGTCAACCGAGCAGGCCCCGGGTGGTTCTTCAGACTGCCTGCTGAAGCCGGTGTTCATCTGCCCGGACCCGCAGCGCAAGAACGGATACCTGGTGATGTGCGAAGTTCTGAACTCGGACGGTACGGCCCACGAGTCGAACGGGCGGGCAACCATCGACGACGACGATAACGATTTCTGGTTTGGATTTGAGCAGGAATACTTCCTGTGGGACGAGGCCATCGACAAGCCGATGGGCTTCCCGGCAGAAGGCTTCCCGAAACGCCCGCAGGGCCCTTACTACTGCTCAGTAGGCGCTAAAAACGCGTTTGGCCGTCACATCGTAGAGGAGCACCTGGATGTCTGCCTCGATGCCGGTCTGAACGTGGAAGGCATCAACGCCGAAGTAGCAACGGGCCAGTGGGAGTTCCAGATTTTTGCCAAAGGAGCAAAAGCCGCCGGTGACCAGGTTTGGGTAGCGCGTTACCTGCTGGAGCGCATCGGCGAAAAATATAACGTTTCCATCAACTGGCACTGCAAGCCCCTGGGCGACACCGACTGGAACGGTTCAGGCATGCACGCCAACTTCTCGAACGGCGTTCTGCGTACCTGCGGCAGCAAGGAGGTGTACGCTACCATCTGCGAAGCGTTTGCTCCGGTGGTGAAAGAACACATCGACGTCTACGGTGCCGACAACCACATGCGTCTGACGGGCAAGCACGAAACCCAGTCAATCGACAAGTTCTCGTACGGCGTATCGGACCGCGGTGCTTCGATCCGTATCCCCATCGCTACGGTTGACCGCGGCTGGAAAGGCTGGCTGGAAGACCGTCGCCCCAACTCCGCCGCTGACCCCTACAAAGTGGCAGCCCGGATCATCAAGACCGTTAAGTCGGCTGATGTTATGGTGGAGAACTAATCCTGAGTTTGTTAGGAATCCCTAATATTTGATTTTTCTTACAAAGTCCGCCTTCCAATTAGGAAGGCGGACTTTGTGTTTTATGCCGTTTTTCTTAAATATCAGTTAAAAAACAAAGCGATTTTCTGGGAAAGAAGCTGAAACTACGTATGTTTGGTGCCGTTATTGACTCAAAAACCACAAATCATCCCTCATGTCTAATTTCCGCTTCAAAGCCTTAGAAATTGCACAGGCCCGCCATGCGCTGCCGGTGGCGCCACCGGCTGACCGCGTATCGGACTTCTACGCTTCGCACGTATTCAATAACGAAGTGATGCGCGCCCTGCTTTCTCCGGAAGCATACCTGAAAATGACGCAGGCCATCGAAACGGGCGGCAAAATTGACCGGGATATCGCCGATGAAGTGGCCAATGCCATGAAATCCTGGGCTACGTCGAAAGGCGCTACCCACTACACCCACTGGTTTCAGCCGCTCACCGGTTCGACGGCCGAAAAACACGACGCCTTCTTCGACATTACGATGGAAGGCAAAGCCATTGAAAAATTTAAGGCTTCGGCCCTCGTTCAGCAGGAGCCGGACGCTTCTTCGTTCCCGAGCGGCGGACTGCGCAATACCTTTGAAGCACGCGGCTATACGGGCTGGGACCCGGGCTCACCGGCTTTCCTGATGGACAACGGGGCCGGCGGCAAAACGCTCTGCATTCCTTCTGTCTTTATCTCGTACACGGGCGAAGCCCTCGACTACAAAACGCCGTTGCTGAAAGCGGTGCACGCCCTCGACAAGGCCGCCACGGCGGTCTGCCAGTTCTTCGACCGCAACGTATCGAAAGTAACGCCTACGCTCGGAGCTGAGCAGGAATATTTTCTGGTCGACAAGGCGCTGTTTCTGGCTCGCCCGGACCTGGTGATGGCGGGCCGTACCGTTTTCGGGCATTCCCCCGCGCGCGGCCAACAGCTGGAGGACCACTATTTCGGAACGATTCCCCCGCGGGTGAACGCCTTCATGGTCGATTTCGAATTTGAAGCCATGAAACTGGGCATTCCGGTGCGTACGCGCCACAACGAAGTGGCTCCGGGGCAGTTTGAAGTAGCTCCGACCTTTGAAGAGGTGAACCTGGCCATCGACCACAACGCCCTGCTGATGGACCTGATGGAGAAAGTGGCCGAACGGCACAGCTTCAAAGTCCTTTTCCACGAAAAACCGTTCGCGGGAATCAACGGCTCGGGTAAGCACAACAACTGGTCGATGGGGACCGATACCGGCGTCAACCTGCTCGGTCCCAGCACGAAGCCGAAAGAAAGCCTGCGCTTCCTGACGTTTGTCGTAAACGTCGTCAAGGCGGTTCACGACAATGCCGATCTGCTCCGGGCTTCCATCGCTTCCGCCGGCAACGAGTTCCGCCTCGGGGCCAACGAAGCGCCCCCGGCCATCATGTCGGTTTTCCTCGGCGAAACCCTGACCAAGGCGCTCGAAGACCTGGAAAATAAGTCGGAGATTTCGCTGCAGAAGGGTGATAACGTCTATTACAAGCTCGGCATCAACCGCATTCCGTCGCTGCTCCGCGACAATACCGACCGCAACCGGACCTCACCATTTGCCTTCACCGGCAACAAGTTCGAATTCCGGGCCGTGGGCGGCGGAGCCAACTCGGCTTCGACGATGATTGTGCTCAACACCATTGTCGCCGACCAGCTGGCCAAGTTCAAAATTGAACTGGATGCCCGTCTGGCTAATGGCGAGAAGAAAGAACTGGCCGTTGTCGATATTCTGAAGCAATACTACCGCGAGACGAAGCGCATTCTGTTCGAAGGCAACGGCTATTCGGACGAGTGGGTGGAGGAAGCGGCTCGTCGCGGACTGTCCAACATCAAATCGACGCCGGAGGCCCTGGGCGTATATACCAAGCCGGAATCGATCAGCCTCTTCGAACGGGTGGGCGTGCTGAACCACCGCGAAGTGGAAGCCCGGTACGAAATTGAACTCGAAAAGTACATCAAGAATGTGCAGATCGAGTCCCGGGTGGTGGGCGATCTGGCCATGAACCATGTCGTTTCGACGGCCCTGAAATACCAGAACAAACTGGCCGAAACGGCCAAAGCCCTGGTCGATATTGGCATGACGGCCGAAGCCGAGCCGGTAAAGGACATTATTCGGGAAATTTCTACCCGGGTGGTGGCTATCAAGAACGGGGTGGAGGAAATGACCGAAACCCGGAAGCGGGCCAACAATACGTCCAACACGCACGAAACGGCCCGCATCTATGCCACGGAGGTGAAAGACTTCTTCGACAAAATCCGGTACCATGTGGATAAACTGGAACTGGTGATCGACGATGAAGATTGGCCGCTCGTCAAATACCGGGAGATGCTGTTTATCAAGTAAACGCATAAGTTTTGGAAAACAAAAAGTCGCCCGGCACCGGGCGACTTTTTGTTTTTTATACCCCGCAACGGCGGGAAGAGAAGGCGATTGAAGTAAAATATATGAACGTATGATAAATTTTATGGTAACAAAAACGCTCATTTTAGCTCCTGGGAAGGCTTTTTGTTAAGTTTGACATGGAAACTTGTACAAGCTAACATTAAGCGTTATGCAACGCACCGCAACCTGTATTTTACTCTGTTTATTGTCGTCTCTGGTTTATGCCCAGATGTCGATAAGTTTTCCTTCTTCGCGCACTGTTTTTCAGCGCAATAACCAGAATGAGGCCGTCATTCAGGTAAGAGGTACCTGTCCCTCGGAATCGGGTAGGGTGGAAGTACGCCTCTTTAATCGGAGCAATCAAACCACAATTGATTGGCAAAGTATCGACAATACCGTCGAAAGCGGCCAGTTTTCGGGAGGCGTCACAGCGAGCGGCGGATGGTACAATCTCGAACTGAGAGCCGTCAGCAGCAACGGAACGCCACTGGGTACCACGCTGGTCGAGCGCATTGGCGTGGGAGAGGTGTTCCTGGTGGCGGGGCATTCCGTGGCCCAAGGAGATGAAAACCCCATTGAAGCCGCTTCTGACGACCGGGTGAATCACATCCAACAACCTCTGTCACAAATTTACGAGAGTACCGCCGATCCCCAGTACCTAACCAATCCGCCGTATGCACAGCTCGGAGAGGGTGCCCGCATCGGACCGTTTGGGCACAGCGCTCACTTCTGGGGAGCTTTTGGACAGCATCTGGCGCAGCGTTTAAACGTACCGGTTTTGATTTTCAATGCGGCATTTGGGGGAACGAGTCTTGAACACTGGGCGAAATCATCACAGGGGCAATGGTTCGAACACGGTTTTGTCCGCTGGGATATTCGGATGCCCTACATCAACGTAAAAAATACGCTGACGAAGTACATACGTGATATTGGGGTTCGCGGAATCCTGTCCGACCAGGGGCAGAACGACCATGCCAACACAAACGTTGATGAGGTGCTGCAATACTACCGGACCTGGGTCAACCAGGCGCGTGTAGATTTGAACTATGGGGCATTGGCCGTGATGGTGAACCGGCAGACCCCCTATATTACCACGGACCCCCGCTGGGCCATTCGGCAGGCGCAGAACCGCATGGCCGCTGAACCCAACTGTTTTCCCGGACCGGATTATGATACCGGACTGGAGCCACAGCACCGACCGGATCAGGTTCATTTGAACGATGAGGGAAAACGCCGCGCCGCTCAGTTGTGGGCAGATGCCGTTACCAACACCGGCTTCCTGAACACTTCCCAGCCGTGGCAGCCGGGGTATACGAGCACCGCTGCTGTGCCCGGTACACCCACCCCGCCAAACCCGACAGGAACAGCAGCGCCGGAGGGCTTTGTCGAGATGGTTTCCTGCGAGCGGGTAACGGGCTGGGCGGCGGACCGTTCACGGCCCAACGTTTCGGTAAGCGTAGAGGTGTATGTCAATGGTCAGCTGGCCGGGACAGTGGTCGCTGATCGGCCGCGGGCGGACGTGGGCGCATACCTGAATGACAACGGGCTGCATGGCTATGAGTTTGTGATTCCGGCCCCTTTCCGCCGCAACGGCAACCAGACCATTCAGGTGCGTTACAGCGGCAGCAGCCGGGAACTGAGCAACAGCGGTCAGACGGTGGGGGGCTGCACGGCGCCGGCTACCGATTCACCCGTGACGCCCTCCCCGGCTCCGGCCCCTTCGGCAACGGACAACTACCGACAGCCGGAGGGTTTTCTGGACAATGGTTTTTGCGACCGGGTGACAGGATGGGCCGCTGACCGATCCCAGCCGAATGTATCGGTTAGTGTCGATGTGTACGTAAATGGTCAATTGGCCGGCACGGTGAGGGCCGATAAGATACGCTCGGACGTGGGCGCATACCTGAATGACAACGGGTTGCATGGCTATGAGTTTGTAATCCCGAATGCCTACCGCAGGGCAGGAAACCAGCAGATTCAGGTGCGTTTTTCGGGGAGTAGCCGGGAACTGAGCAACAGCGGCCAGACAGTAGGGGGGTGCCAGGCACCCCCGTCAGAGGCTACTCCAACTCCTACCCCGACTCCCACGCCGGTTCCGGCACCTACAGGTGATTACCAGCGTCCGGAAGGATTTCTGGACATCGCTTCCTGCGAGCGGGTAACGGGCTGGGCGGCGGACCGTTCACGGCCCAACGTTTCGATAAGCGTAGAGGTGTATGTCAATGGTCAGCTGGCCGGGACAGTGGTCGCTGATCGGCCCCGGGCGGACGTGGGCGCATACCTGAATGACAACGGGCTGCATGGCTATGAGTTTGTGATTCCGGCCCCTTTCCGCCGCAACAGCAACCAGACCATTCAGGTGCGTTATAGCGGCAGCAGCCGGGAACTGAGCAACAGCGGCCAGACGGTGGGGGGCTGCACGGCGCCGGCTACCGATTCACCCGTGACGCCCTCCCCAGCTCCGACCCCTGCGGCTTATCAACAGCCTGAAGGTCACCTGGATCATGCTTCCTGCGACCGGATTACGGGCTGGGCGGCCGACCGGGCAAAGCCCAATACGTCAATTGGTGTCGATCTGTACATTGATGGACAACTGGCCGGTACACTGACCGCGGACAAACTTCGGACAGACGTAGGCGCTTACCTCAATGATAATGGTCTGCATGGCTTTGAGTTCGCCATACCGTCGGTTTACAAGACCTCCGGACAGCATACGGTCGTGGCCCGTTTTGCGGGTTCAGCCCAGTTGTTTACCATGAGCACCCGGCAGTATACCTGCGCTAATGGAGGGCGACTGGCGAGCAAAGAAAAAGGCAGGACCGGAACGGCCGAAATTTCTGATTTCCGGATATTCCCCAACCCGGTAGAAAAAGAATTGACGCTGGCTATTCCTGCCGGATACCAGCCCGGACAGCTTTCGTTTAGCGTAACAAACAGTTCCGGGCAGGTCATGGGACCTGTCACCACGCCCGGTTTTCTGGACCAATCGGCTACGCTTAGCGTAGGCTCGACAGCTCCTGGAATCTATTTCCTAAGAATCAGCCAGGCGGGGCGCTTATTAAAAGTCCTGCGGTTTGTAAAGAAATAAACCACACAATCGTAAAAAGCCGGTATTCATACCGGCTTTTTCGTTTTTATATCGTTTACTTGGTTTGCGACTGAACAAAATCAGTTACAAATGATTGGCCGTTAATCTGTTTTTTGGCTTACATTCGTTCTCAACAAAGCGCTCTGTTCGTATAACCGGAACCGTAAAGTATGGCCTTTTCGATTGAATCCTTTTTGCGTGACTTGACTAAACTTCCCCACCGGGGGGCGGGCACCCGGTATGAAGGGGTGGCCCGCGAGATTTTAACGGAAGCACTCCGGGAACAGCGGGCGGAGGTCGTGACCGAATCCTTCCAGACTCCGCGAACCTACGTCTCCGTTGTCTACTGGCTCATCGGCGGACTGCTGCTGGGACTGATCGGACTGCCGTACCTGAAAACGTTTTCCATCCTGATAACCTGGGCCAGCACGGTCGCGGCATGGCTTTACTTCAACTGGCGTTTTTCGCCCGTCGTTCTGCTGCCTCCGCTGGTTCAATCGCATAATGTAATCGGCCGGTGGCGCGACTCCGGAGAAGGGGCGGAGCCGGCGATGAAGGTGATTCTAATGGCCCATTACGATACCGCGCCCGTTTCCCTGCTGTACAGTTCTGGGCAGGTAAGGGGTTTTCGGTCATCTCTGATCGTTTCTCTCCTGCTGATGCTGCTGGCCAGCGGGCTGGTCGTGGTGAACCTTTTTGATCTGGAAAACGAGTATCTCCTTTCGATTCGCTACGCACTGGCCGGGTATTTCCTACTCCAGGCGTTGCTCGGGACGCTTGGCTACTGGCTCAACGGCTATACCAACGGCGCCAGCGACAATGCTACCGGCGTGGCGGCGGCACTGGCCACCGCCGAGCGCCTCCGCCAGTGCGGACTACCGGGACTTGACCTGGAAGTCGTCCTGACCGGCGCCGAGGAGGTGGGGATGATCGGGGCCCGGCAGTACCTGGAAAGCCACATTCAGGAATGGCCCCGCCACCGGACATTTGTCATTAATTTCGACACGCTCGGGAACGGCAAACTGAACCTGATCAAAAAAACGGGCACAGTGGAGTCCATCCGTTACGACAACGACCTCTTTCGGCAGGCGCAGAAAATTGCGGGTGAGCGTAATTTTCGGGGGCAGGTGAGCATTGGTGCCTGGCATACGGCCGATTTTGATACGGTCTGGTTTGTGCGGGAGGGCATCCCGGCGATTACCCTGTCGGCCCTCGATGAGCACGGACAAATGCCTCACATTCACCGCAAAGAGGACCAGCTTCTCAACACAAACCTGTCCGCCCTGCCGCTCGCCGTCGATTTTGCCACCCAGACCGTGGTCCGGCAGTACCAGGCAGGGTCGGTGGTGCGGGCCTGAAAAGTGTTGAGATTTCGGGCTGGAGTCAGTAGTTTTGACATTTTGGTGAACTGCAGCCCGGAAATTGTGTTCTACTCCGGAATAGACAACAAAATAACGCATCACTCATGGCAGCGACGTACAAAAACAAAGGCTACGAGCCGGAAGAAATCCAGCTTCTCAAAGAAGAAATCCAGAACGAAGGGAAACCTTATGTGCAGGTAGAAGACGAGGAGGTGGATATGCTGGAATCGGGCGAATGCGTTCACATCCAGTTTGTGGGAAATGAAAACGGGCAGGAAGTAATTTGTGACGCGATCATCTACACGCTCCGCCTGCACCACAGCAGTCTGGTCTATGAAATGGCCGTCGAAAAGGCCAAAAAATCATTTCCGCAGTACGTGGCCCCGGAAGACCGAAAGCCGAATTACAAGATCAATCCGGAACTGGACGAAGAAATTGAACTGTACGTGACCGAACTCATCGAGGAACTGGAGGAAACCGAAGCCGTTCAGGTTCAGGAATATCTGGAAATCGACCGGGACTTTGAATACGGCATTGGCCTGGATGTGAGCCTGAACGTGGACGAAATTACGGATGAGGTCATTCTCAAGTTTATTGACGATTATAACAACCAGACCGTCCAACTGGACAACACCCTGTATTCGTTCAAAAGCGAAGAAGAAGATTGATGCCCCTGTTTTACCAGCCTAATGCGTTATCAGAGCCTTTTCTGGGGGAGGAAGAATCCCGGCACTGCGTCAAGACACTCCGGTTGAAAAAGGGTGACCCGATCGAGGTGACGGATGGGCAAGGAAATCGGCTCGCGTGCGTTATAGAAACAGCCGACCCGCGTCGGTGTACCTTCCGTATTTTGCAGCAGCATACGGACCCGGTTCGCCCGTACCAGATTCATCTGGCGGTGGCTCCCACAAAAAATCTCGACCGAATAGAATGGTTTGTCGAGAAGGCTGTCGAAATTGGTATCGACAGCCTGACGTTTTTTGTGGGCAAACACTCCGAACGGCGCGTGCTGAAAATGGACCGGGTCGAAAAGATTGCCGTGGCGGCCATGAAACAGTCGCTTCAGAATCGTCTGCCGGCCCTTGCTTTTCTGGAACATTTTCGGGAAGTCCTAAACTTATCGGCCGATCAGCGGTTCATAGCTCATCTGGACGAGGAGAATCCGACGCCCCACCTGCTGAAAGCCGCCCGACCTGCCGGTTCCGTGCTGGTGCTGATCGGACCGGAAGGGGATTTTTCGAAAGACGAGCTGGCGGCCGCCCTACAGTCAGGTTTCAAGCCGGTGACGCTGGGGAAGACCCGCCTGCGGACCGAAACGGCGGCCTTTGCCGCCTGTCATACCGTGCATCTGGTGAATGAGTTATAAGCGTTACGCATGAAACGACTACTATTCTTTCTGCTCCTTGCGATTGGCCTGCCTACGGCGGCTTCAGCTCAGTATTCGTACAAAATTGCCAAACTGAAGTACGGCGGCGGCGGCGACTGGTACGCCAACAAAACGTCGTTGCCAAACCTGATCCGGTTTGCCAATTCAAACCTGCGGATGAATATCTTTCCGGAAGAGGATATTGTGGAGGTGGGCAGCCCAGAGCTTTTTTCGTACCCGTTCGTGCATATGACCGGTCACGGAAACGTCGTATTTACCGATGCCGAGGCGCAGAACCTGCGCCGCTACCTGATGTCGGGCGGCTTTCTGCATATCGACGACAACTATGGGCTGGACAAATTTATCCGCCGCGAGATGAAAAAAGTGTTTCCGGAGCTTTCGTTTATCGAACTTCCGTTCAACCATCCGGTCTACAACCAGAAGTTTCGCTTTGCCAACGGCCTTCCAAAAGTACACGAACACGACGGCAAGGCCCCGCAGGGTTTTGGCCTCATATGGGAAGGTCGGCTGGTGTGCTATTATAGCTTCGAATGCGATCTGGGCAACGGCTGGGAAGACCAGAGCGTACATAATGACCCGGAAGAGGTCCGTCAGCAGGCCCTGCGGATGGGCGCCAACCTGCTCCAGTACGCCACGACGGTGTACTGAGCCAACCCGAAAAATTTATAAAAAGTAAAACATTCGGGCCGACTTTGTTGTAAAATAGGTAACTTTGCTTATCTGCCCTGCAATCTTATTTGTCTTTAGTTCTGTACAATTAACCCTCTTAGTCCCTGTGGCAATTGTCATTTTTGTCTTTCTGGCGCACTGGTATCTGTCTCTTTTTTGCCAGACCTTCTTCCTGCACCGCTATGCTGCCCATAAAATGTTCACCATGAGCAAGGTGTGGGAGCGCTTTTTCTATTTTTTGACGTACCTCTCGCAGGGGTCGTCGTACCTGAGCCCCCGGGCTTACGCGGTCCTGCACCGGATGCACCACGCGTTCAGCGATACGCCAAAAGACCCTCATTCGCCGCATCATACGAAGAACATTTTTACGATGATGTGGAAAACAAAGGATCTCTACAACGCCGTTCTGCACCGCAAACGGCCCGTCGAGCGGCAGTTCGACCGGAATTATCCGGAGTGGCACCTGATCGAGAGAATCGGGGATTCCTGGGTTTCCCGGGTCGGGTGGGGCGTTCTGTACGGTCTTTTTTACGTCTTCGCTTTCCTCTATCTGGATATGCACTGGGCGTTTTTCTTCCTGCTGCCGATTCACTTCCTAATGGGGCCTATCCACGGTGCCATCGTCAACTGGAGCGGACACAAATACGGCTACGCCAACTTCGATAACCACGATAGATCCAAAAATTCGCTGGTCTTCGACCTGCTGATGATGGGCGAACTGTTCCAGAACAACCACCACAAACGTCCCAACGATGCCAATTTTGGGGCCCGCTGGTGGGAATTCGACCCGACGTATCCGATCATCCGGCTGCTGTCGAAAGCAGGCATCATCAAAATGCGCCCGGCCAAGGTGGTCAGCCCGGAATTCGAGACGGGTCACGAACGACAGGTAGAGGTCAAGTAAATATCGGCTTCCCAACTAAAAAAACGCCGGTGTCCTTCCAGAAAGGGCACCGGCGTTTCTATTTCTACCGGACTCAGAGTAGCAGCCCGGCGATTTCGTCCCACGACCGGACCCGCCGAAACTCGTTGTCGTCCGTGTTGTGCGGGGCGTGAAAAAGCAACCCTTCGCCCTCAAATGTCAGGAGATTGCGCGGCAGGTCGTCGATCATGTACTCGGCCCGGATGATGCTTTTGTCGCCCAGAAATACCCAGTTCTGCCACGGAATATGCGAAAAGTGCCGCATCAGCCAGTCGTATTTTTCTTCGAACGAATTCCGAAACTCCATCGCCGCCGTTGTGACGAACAAATCGTATTTTTCCATCAGCGCCCGCGTAACGTCGATAGCCCCTTCCATCACCTCGATGTCGGTGAAGAAGCCCCGGTCGTGCACGTAGCGGAAAAGCCGACCGTAGGTTTCCTGATCGAGCAACTCGTGAAACGATTTCTCCCGGAATCGTTCGGGTGCCACAACCGGGTCGAAGTCGCGGCGGTAGATGTCGATGAACTTGCCGGTCGTGTCGGCGAGGACATCGTCCATATCAATGGCAATGCGTGGTTTCATTCAGGTTGTCAATTCTATTGTTGCGCAAAAGTAAGACTTCCGACCGGCCGGTGCTTACGGCAGGAGCGTAAACTGAAAAATTAGGCCTTCCGAAGCCGCGCTGTACGGGTTGGGAAACTGGTAGCCGACGGCGAGTTCCAGCTTCTTCTGAATCCGAAAATCCAGCCCGGCGGTAGCGGCTCCGTACGAATGCGTACCTCCCATATAATCCGCCACCAGCAGCAGTTTGTTATGAAACAGGGGCTGCTCAAACCCCAGTTGGATACCCAGGCCGGGCGGACGCAGAAAAAAATCGTTTCGGTAGCCCGGTCCAAACAACGTCCGGTCGGCATGGTACAGGCCGGTAATCAGGCGGGTGTTCAGTTTGGGCAACTCCGTAATCAGGTTCCCGTACGCATAGGCCCCAACCCGGACGTCGTTGTTCTCCGGAAAATGAAAGCCGTACTGACCCCCGACGCCGAGACTGAGCCATTCGGTCAGGTAAAAGCCTTTCTGCGCGTTGAGCAGGACAAACGGACTGAGGGGTTCTTTCTGCGGGTCGGAGTTGGATTCCAGTCCCAGGGGGCGCGTATGGCCCTTTACGTTGAACAGGTTGAAACCCAGCTCCAGATTGCGCCCGATTCCGTAGCTAAAGGTGGTGTTCGACTGCAATTCCTGCCCCGATACGTTGATCTGCTGCTGAATAATGAACTGATGGCGGCGGGTAAGCTCGGAAGTCGGGACGTTGAAGATGTTCTGCTGGGCCTTGACGGAATTTAGAAAACCCGTCAGAAAAGCAAGGGCAATAAAAAATCGCTGCATGGTGGATAAGACATGGAAACGTCTTATCCAACCAGCAGCGAACGGGAGAGTTCGGATCTGTTCCTGAACGGTCCCGGTTTAACCGGAATTCTTAAACCAGTCCCCGGTCCGGATCAAAACCTTCCAGATAGTCGGAAACCCGTTTGACGAACTGGCCGCCCAGCGAGCCATCCACCACCCGGTGGTCGTAGCTGTGGGAGATAAACATCTTCTGCCGGATACCAATCAGGTCGCCCTGGGGCGTTTCGATGACGGCGGGTTTTTTCTGGATTGCACCAAAGGCCATGATCGCCACCTGCGGCTGGAGGATGATTGGCGTTCCCATGATGTTGCCGAAGGTGCCGATGTTCGAAACGGTATAGGTGCCGTTAGCCAGGTCGTCCGCCGTCAGCTTGTTTTCGCGGGCGCGGCGCGTCAGGTCGTTCACTTTCCGGGTCAGCCCAACCAGGTTGTACTGATCCGCGTCGTGAATGACCGGCACAATGAGATTCCCGCTCGGAAGGGCCACCGCCATGCCGACGTTGATGTTTTTCTTGACCAGAATGCGGTCGCCGTCCACCGAAACGTTGATCATCGGGAAATCCCGCAGCGCTTTAATGACGGCTTCCAGCAGGATAGGCGTGAAGGTGATGTTCTCGCCGTATTGCTGCTGAAACGGCTTTTTGACCCGTTCGCGCCATTGGGCGGCCACGGTCATATCGGTCTCAACGAAGGAGGTGACGTGCGGCGACACCCGTTTGGATTCGACCATCCGCTCGGCGATCATTTTCCGCATCCGGTCCATCTGCACAATGTCGGTCTGGCCGTTAAGGGACACCGCCTTGGCGGGTTGCGGTACGGGTGCCTGTACGGGCTGCGGCTGGGGCGCGGGTTTGACTTCGGCGGCGGGCGGCGGTGCCGGCTGCGCCTTCCGCTGCTCCACGTAAGCCAGAATATCTTTCTTGGTCACCCGGTGTTCCGCACCGCTGCCCGCAATCCGGGCCAGTTCTTCCTGCGAAATCCCTTCCGTACGGGCGATGCTGAGCACCAGCGGCGAGTAAAAACGGCTGCCGGCCGGAGTTGCCTCAGCGTCGGTCCGGATGTCGGGGTTGCGCGGCGAGAGGGTACTGATGTCGGCTTCCAGCTGGGCGGCCACGCTCGCTACATCCTGCTCGGCCGTCTCGGTAACGGCGGCCGGGGCCGGGGCGGCGGGCGTATCGTCGGCCGCTTCCGCCCCGGCTTCGGTTTCAACGCGGGCAATCGGGCTGCCAATCGCCACCACGTCGCCGTCCTTGACCAGCCATTCTTTAAGAATACCGCTGCTGGAGGCCGGTACTTCGGTATCTACTTTATCCGTTGCTACTTCCAGAATAGAATCATCCGTTTCGATGCGGTCGCCGGGCTTTTTGAGCCACTGGATGACCGTGCATTCCATGATGCTTTCGCCCATACTGGGCATTTTCAATTCAATTAGTGCCATGTTGGTAAAGTTAAAGGCGTCTCGTATGGTTTGTTGTGAAGTAGGTTATTCCATCAAAGTCTGTCGCAGCAGATTGAGCACCTGGACGTTGGTGTGCTGGATGTTCCATTCGCGGAACTGACCCAGCCGGAGCAGGCGGGTAACCGTTTTCTGCGCCGTTGAAACGGCAATCCAGATGGTGCCGACGGGCTTGTCCGGGGTGCCGCCGTCGGGTCCGGCGATGCCGCTGGTGGAGATGCCCACCTCAGTGCCCAGCACCTGCCGAACGCCTTCGGCCATCTCCCGAACGGTCTGTTCGCTGACGGCTCCGTGGGCGGCCAGCGTCTCCGGACGAACGCCCAACTGCCGGATTTTTACCTCGTTGCTGTAACTGACCACGCTTCCCCAATAATAAGCCGACGACCCCGGAATGCTCGTAATCCGGCTCGCTACGTAGCCGCCCGTGCAGCTTTCGGCGGTAGCCAGGGACCAGCCTTTTTCGACCAGCAGCCGCCCGATGACGGTTTCCAGTTCGTCGTCGTCGAAGCCATAAACATACGGTTCAATCAGCGGTAAGACCCGGCGTTCCTGCTCGGCTACCTCGGCCTGGAGTGCCGTCCGGTCGGCACCGGTAGCCGTCAGGCGAAGTTTCACCTGTCCGAAACTGGGCAGGTAGGCCAGGCGGATGTGGGGGGGAAGGGCGTCCTCCCAGTCGGCGATCGTCTCGGCAAGAAACGATTCGCCGATGCCCGCCGTCCGGATGATGCGGTGATAGATTTCCGGCGTTTCAAAATGCTTTTTCAGCAGGGGAATCACGCGGTGTTCCATCAGGTTTTTCATTTCAAACGGCACCCCGGGCAGGGAAACGTAAACGGTGTTGTTTTCCTCGAACCACATACCGGGCGCCGTGCCCCAGTCGTTAGGAACATAGGTGGCGTTGGTAGGCAGGGCGGCCTGCATCCGGTTCAGGTCCGTCATCGCGCGGCCCCGGCGGGCGAAGAAGTCCGTCACGAAAGCCAGGGCGTCCTCGTTGAGGGCCAGTTCGGTGCCGAAAAACTGACAGAGCGTTTGTTTGGTGATGTCGTCCTTGGTGGGGCCCAGGCCGCCGGTCAGGATCACGACATCGACCCGTTCGGTGGATTCCTGTAAAATTTCCAGAATGGCCTCCCGGGTGTCGCCGACCGAGGATTTCCGAACGGTCCGGATTCCGATTTTAGTCAGTTCGGCGCTGATCCACTGGGTGTTGGTGTCGGTAATCTGACCAAACAGAATTTCGTCACCAATTGTAATAACTTCTGCCGTTATGGTTTTCATGAAAATTTTACGGGACTGCGGCCGGGATTGACTTTACTTTTGCCTGTTTTTTGCGTCTAATTGGCAAACGCGGCCGGTATTTAGTCGGTTACGTATGAACAGGATATGGCTCAAAAGTACGTAAAAAAACGATTTTGGAGGTGTCCTGACCGGATTCACTAGTTAGAGAACAAGAAGAAATGAAAAGAAACGGATTCCTGGTTGCCCTGCTGACGGCGGCCTCTTTTGCAGCATTTGGCCAGACCGACACGGCGCAGCCCCGTCGGCAAACCGGCTTTGGACGGATTCTCGAACAGGTCACCAAAAGCACGTCGTCGGGCGGGGTGACCAGCAGCGAAATTGCCAGCGGCCTGAAGGAAGCGCTGCGGATCGGGATCAACAAAGGGGCCGATAAGGCCTCGGCCGTGGACGGATATTACAAGAACCCGCTGATCAAGATCATCATGCCGCCGGAGGCCCAGCAGGTGGAGAAACGACTGCGCCAGGTGGGCCTGGGAAAGCAGGTGGACAGTTTTATCATGGAACTGAACCGTTCGGCAGAGGACGCGGCCAAGGAAGCTAAGCCCATCTTTCTGACCGCGCTGACGCAGATGACCATTCAGGATGCGGTCGGGATTCTTCGCGGAGAGCCCAACGCGGCTACGCAATACCTGAAACGCACCACCACCAGCCAGCTGGTGACCGCCTTTACGCCGGTGATCGAAAAAGCGCTTAAAAAGAACAATGCCTCGCAGCATTACGCCGACATCGTCAACACCTACAACCGGCTCCCGTTCGTCGCCAAAAAAGCGGACCCGGACATCACCCGTTACGCCACCACCAGGGCCGTGGACGGCATGTTTACCCTCATTGAGCAGGAAGAGCGGGAGATTCGCAAGAACCCGGCCGCCCGCGTGAACGATCTGCTGCGGCGGGTGTTTGGCAGTTAAGGCCGGGTGGCCGGTTGACGGGACAGGCTTTTCTGCCACGCTTCGTCACCCGGCCACTTCGTTCCTTTTCCGTTCGTCCCGTAGTCACTTTGCCTCTTCCTTCGTACTTTTGCGGCTATGAAAAAATCAGACATTCATTTTACCGTCGAACTGGACAATCAGAACATTCCGGAGAAAATTTACTGGAATGCCACGGATAACCCCAACGAAGGACTGAGCGATACAAAGGCCATCGCCGTAGCCATCTGGGACCACTACCACCGGAGTACCCTCCGGCTCAACCTGTGGACGAAGGAAATGGAAGTGACGGATATGAAACGCTTCCTGATCGAAGTAATCGGCAGCCTCGCCGACACCATTGTAACGGCCACCGGCGACCAGCAAATGGCCGACGAAATCGACAATGTGTGCCGCACGATGAGCAAACGGGTCGAAGACGAATACAAAGCTCAGCAACAGAAATAATAATTGAGTGTGATTTAAGGTTTATCGGGTATAGGGCATCTATACCCGATAAACCTGTTCTTTTTTCCTCAATAAGCCCATTTTATGAGAAGACTTGCCGCCGTAACCCTGCTCTGGTTTTTGATGTTTGCTCCGGCTCTTGCGCAGAAAGGAGGCATTCAGTTCCGGCCGGCCACGGTCGCTGCGGCCTTCGATGCGGCCCGAAAAGCGCGCAAACCCCTGTTTGTCGAAATCTATTCCCCCACCTGCCACGTTTGCCAGAGCTTTATTCCGACCTTCAACGACAGCCGGGTTGGGAAATACTACAACGAGAAATTCGTGTCGGTAAAGTTTGACGTGACGAAGCCCGAAACGCAGAATTTCCTGAAAAAAAGCCGGCTCTTTGTGCCGTCCCTGCCGCTTTTTCTGTATTTCAGCCCGCAGGGCGATCTGGTGCACATGGCCATGAGCAACAATGCGGCGGACGAAGTCATCCGTCACGGCATGAATGCCCTTACGCCGACCGCCCGCGCCGCCGGGTACCAGCAGCGGTATAACAGCGGCGAACGGTCCGCCAACTTTCTGATCGATTACGGGATGTATGCCCGCGTGACGTCGGATACGGCGACCAACATCCGGCTCATGAACGAGTATGTCCGCCAGGTTCCGGCCAACTCGTACGCCAATCAGACAAACTGGCTGGTGCTGCAGAAACTGATTATGGACGTGGACAACCCGCTATTTCAGTATATGGCTGGTAACCTGGGTCAATACGCGCCCAAATACGGGGCCGATCTGGTCAGGCAAACCGCCGAGAATATCCTGATGAGTTCGCTCTACAGCAGCCGCGGCAACCAGTACCCGGCCCCCAAAATCCAGAAAATCCGGGAGCAGCTCGTGCAGATCGGCATCAGTCCGCAGGTGGCGAGCAACCGGACGTTGCTGCCTGAGGTAAACGCCTATTTCCGGGCCGGGCAAACGGCTAAAGCCGTTCAGCGGATGGATGCCCACGCTACCCAGAACAATTTTTCGGTGCCCGAATACCTGTACGTCATTCGCCTGTTTAACGGAAAAAGCACCGACGCCAGCGATGTCCCGACGGTCACGAAGTGGGCCAACAAGGCTATCTCGCAGGCCACCAGTCCGAAAGACCAGGCGGAGCTGTATTTCGAACTGGCCGAAGCTTACCGCCGGGCCGGACGGAAAGCGGACGGTCTGAAGGCGGCTCAGAAAGCGCTCGAAACGGCGAAGTCCGCGAAGCTGGACACCCGCCGAAACACGGAACAGATTTCGCAACTACAATAAAAAATCCCCGGTTGGCCAACCGGGGATTTTTTGTTCACCGGGAAGGAACGGCCCGGGTGAAAGGAGGTTGTCTGAGCAGGTAAACCGAGTTTTCGTCCCCCAGATTGACGGCCCGCCGCAGATCATTTTCGGCCTGCTGGATCTGCTGCAACTGAATGCGGGACAAGGCGCGCCACCGGTAGGCATTGGGGTCCTGCCCGCGGGTAAACCAGACGCCTTTATCAAATTCCAGAAACGATTCCTGGTAGTGGCCCAGGGTATAGAAGGCCATGCCCCGGTCGAGATAGCTTTCGGCGAACGTATTATCCAGGGCCAGGGCCTGCGTAATGTCGTACAACGCCGAATACGGATTGTCCTGCATGAGGTGGCATTTGCCGCGCATGGCGAGGGCAATGGCTGACTTGGGATTCTCTTTGACGGCCTTGTCGAAATACAAAAGCGCGTCGTCGTACTGACGGCTCTTGATCAGCCGAATCCCTTTGGCAAACCGGGCCAGATCTTTCTCTGCCGGTGTATCATGGTCGATAAAGTAATACCGGATGACCAGATAAGGAATAAATAACAAACAAAGGAGCGCTACTTCCATAACTCAGGTCGGTTCTCAGGAGTCAACGAAAATACCAAAATCAGCGCACAGAGTCAAAACACTCACTCATTTTCCAGCGTAACCCGAACCGATTTCGGCAGACTTTGCCGGACAAGTTCATACGAGTGATCAATCCACTCCCGCAAATCGGCCTGCCGGATCGATCCATCGACGATGACGGTGTTCCAGTGGGTCTTGTTCATGTGGTAACCGGGCCGCACCGCTTCAAACTGCTCACGAAGCTCAACGGCCCGTTCCGGATTGCATTTCAGGTTGATGGAGGGCGGGTTGGCGTCCAGACCGGTCAGGGCAAAGATTTTCCCGCCTACTTTGAAAACAAGGGTGTCCTCCCCAAAAGGCAGGCTTTCCGTCACCCCGGGCTTGGCCAGGCAATACAGCCGCAGTTCTTCTACATTCATCGGATGAAGGCCCGGTACAGCATCACCAGGATACAGAACAGAAACATCAGAATAGAAATCCGGTTGATAATGTGCATCGTCCGGAGGTTGATGTTGGTGGGGGCGTTCGGATCGGGTTTCTGAAAAACCCGGATGAAATACCGGAACACGTCGCCTATCTTGAAATATTGACCAATTCGTGACATAGAAGGAAAATCGTTAGGGGGTTGGAGGTGTAATAAATTGAGAAAGCCAAAAGTTTTAAGTTTTCCAAAAAACTTTCGGCTTTCGGTTAGCCTTCCGCGCCGGGGCTTTCCGGTTCCAGCCAGCGACCGTCTTCCCGGATGAGTTCGATGAGTTCATCAACTGCCCGGTCGGCCGTGACGGACTTCTTGATGACCTGTTGGCCCCGGTAAAGCGCAATCTTGTCTTTGCCGATTCCCACGTACCCGTAATCGGCATCGGCCATCTCGCCCGGCCCGTTGACGATACAGCCCATAATGCCAATTTTGACGCCTTTCAAATGATCGGTCCGCTTCCGGATCATCGCGGTGGTTTCCTGGAGGTCGAACAGGGTCCGGCCGCAGGAGGGGCAGGAAATGTATTCCGTTTTGGTGATGCGCGTGCGGGCGGCCTGCAGAATACCAAAAGACAGGTCGTTCAGGCTTTTCAACGCCGCTTCGTCCGGTTGGGCCGTTTCGGCGAGCATAATTCCGTCGCCAAGTCCGTCGATGAGCAGTCCACCGGCATCCGTGGCGGCAAATAGCGGCAGGTCCGCCCGGGGAATGTCGCCGTACGTACGCCGTATCACGACCGGGTTGGTGAGGCCGCGACCGAGCAGGTCCACAAACAGGCGGCGAAGGGCGGGCATGCCGTGCGCGTTGGCCGTTTCGGCCAGCAGCACCACCGAGGGGTTCGCCCGGAGGACTTCGGCCAGTTCGTCCGGCAGGGTCGGCGCTTCGTACCGGACAAAGTTGAGGGTGCTGTCCAGCGTATCGGCCTGCCGCAGCTCGTCGGCCGTCAGTAGGGGATATTTGCTTTTTTTATCGTCGAGCGTACGCCAGACGGCATAATCCAGAATTTCTTTCAGTCCATTCGGCAGCATGAATGCCGCGGGCCGGGAACCGGTATAGATGAAATCGACGCCCAGGTCGTTCATTCGCCATTTATCCGGCAGGGGCAGGTAAAAGTGGCCGACCGGACGGAGGTCTTCGTGTTTCTCAACGGGCGTTTGGCTAAAGTCGGCAATGACGCGGGGAACGTTGCTGCCCCCCAGATTACCGGCTTCGTGGCTGGCCCGGCGGGTATAGACGAACGGATTGATCGGATAATTCCTGATTTCGGGAATGGGCTGGCTGCCGGCCGCCCGCTGGGTGTACCGCTCGATCAGCGCGCGGGCCACCGGGGCCTCAAATTCGGGATCTTCCGTCAGCGACACCCGAACCGTGTCGCCAAGTCCATCTTCCAGCAGGGTGCCAATGCCCACGGCGGATTTGATGCGTCCGTCCTCGGCCTCTCCGGCTTCAGTCACGCCGAGGTGTAGGGGATACGGTTTCAGCTTTTCCTCTTCCAGTCGCTGAACCAGCAGGCGATACGCCTGCACCATCACCTGCGGGTTGCTGGATTTCATGGAAAGGACAATGTTGTAGTAGTTTTCGTCCTCGCAGATGCGGAGAAATTCAAGGGCCGATTCCACCATCCCGACGGGCGTATCGCCGTAGCGACTCAGAATCCGGTCAGAAAGCGAGCCGTGGTTGGTCCCGATGCGCATGGCCGTGCCGTATTCCTTACAGATCCGGACCAGCGGCAGGAATTTTTCGCGGATGCGTTCCAGTTCGGCGGCGTAGGAGGCGTCGGTATAGTCGATAAACTCAAACCGTTTGCGGTCGGCGTAATTGCCGGGGTTGATCCGTACTTTCTCCACGATCCGGGCGGCCAGTTCGGCGGCATTGGGCGTGAAGTGAATGTCGGCGATCAGCGGCGTTTTGTAGCCGCGCAGCCGCAGTTCTTTCCGGATATTGTCCAGATTCTGGGCTTCCTTGACGCTCGGGGCCGTGATGCGGATGTATTCGCAGCCTGCTTCAATCATCCGAATGCACTGTTCGACCGATCCCAGCGTGTCCATCGTATCGACGGTAGTCATGGATTGCACGCGAATCGGGAAGTCCGATCCCATAGGAAGGTCGCCGATGGTCACCGAAACGGTTTTACGACGTGAATACTCGGTCAGCGAGTTGCAGTACAGAATCGGGTTGGTGGTGAGTGTTGGTTGCGGAGCGAGAACGTCCATACAGGCTTGATTTCGTCAAAACTATCTGCAAAGGTAACGAAATAAATAGGCAAGACGTTTCCGGCTACCCACCCGATTGCCGATTATGCCCGGCGTCCTCCGGAAAGAAAGCCCGGAAGCGGCGCTCCGTGCTTCAACACTCCACTACCCGTCGTCCGATTGGCGAAGTCAGGGGATGACTGTCGGTTCGGCCAGCGTTCCCTGGTCAATGTTGATGATGTAGGCCAGTCCGCCTTCCCGCTCAATGGCCTCGGCCACACTGGCGGCATGACCGGGCGCATAGGCAAACATGCAGCCCCCGCCGCCCGAACCGTTAATTTTGGCCCCCAGTGCCCCGGCCCCCAGCGCAGCGTCAATCATCCGGTCGATTTTGGGCGTTGAAATCTGCTGGGCAGTTCGCAACACGTTCTGATGCTGGGTCAGCAGTTCGCCCAGCCGGACATGGTTAAGGTCGGCGGCTTCCAGCACCTGCCGGGCTTCCCGCAGCAAATCCCGGTTGGCGACGGTCCCCGACAGCAGCCGGAACTCGTCTTCGGACAACATTCGGCTGAAATTATCCAGTTCAAGGGTGTCGGTCAGGTGCAGGGAAAAGTCCGGATTCAGCTCCTGAACCTTTCTGACGATTTCCTGAACCCCGTTTCGGACGCGGCGGAGAATCCCGATGGTGTCTTTCGGCTCCTGCGAATCTCCCAGGACGAAGGCCCCGAGTTTGGGACGAAGTTCCTCGATGCGAACCGCAGGCTCCGTCTCCAGATAAATGACATTGCCCAGGGCCGTGGCATAATGGTCCATCGTTCCGCCCGGTTCGCCAAATTCCTGCACCTCGGCCTCATGGGCCAGTTCGGCCACCCGGCGCCGACTCAAAGGCCGGGGCCGGTCGCTCATTTGAACCAGAAAATGAATCCAGGACGTAACGAGGGCCGTGGAACTGGAGGTGCCCGAATTCAGCGGAATATTGCCCCGCACGGTGCCTTCCACGCCTTTTGAAAAGGTGAAGTCGTGTTTCAGCAACACGTTGTAGGCCGACCGGAAATAGTCGCGTTCCTGCCCGTAGGCCAGCGGCTCGTCCGTAAAATCGAACTCAACGCGGCTGCGGATGTCGGGCAGTTCGATGATTGTGTGCCGGTCGGCGCGGCGGGTGCCCGTGATGGAAACGCGCCGGGAAATGGCGGCGGCAATGACGGGCAGGCCGAGGTAATCAAGGTGCTCGCCGAAAAGGCAGATTCGGCCGGGCGTGGAAGCGGTCAGAGCGTTCATAAAAGAAGAAAGCACGCGAGGCCGGGTTTCTAGGCTTCGCGTGCCGTAAAATTACCAGCGGGTTTTCTTGTAACCCGAAACGGCGTAGTAAAGAATAAAGCCAAACAGCGGCAGGAGCATGGCGTAAGCTATCTTCGGACTTACTTCGTCGGTCAGGTAGCCGTGCAGCAGCGGCAGCAGGGCTCCGCCCGAAATTCCCATAATCAGCAGAGCCGAGCCGATTTTGGTAAACCGTCCGAGCCGGTTAAGCGCCAGAGGCCATACCGCGGGCCAGATGGGGGCGAGGCCGAAGCCCATCAGCGCGATGCTCAGTACGGAAGAGAATCCATCGGTGAGCAGGGCGGCGGTCGTCAGCACCAGTCCCCAGATCGCGCCGAAACGGAGAGCCGTTTGCTGCGAGATTACTTTCGGAATCAGGATGATCCCGGCCACATAGCCCGCCAGCAGGCCGTAAAGCGTGTAGGTCGTAAAGTATTTGGCCTCGTCGTTGTTGAAGCCCAGCGCCTTGCCGTAGTTGATGATGGTATCGCCCGCAATGACTTCCACGCCGACGTAGCAGAACAGGGCCAGCACCCCGAGGACCAGATTCGGATAAGCCCATACACTGCTGTGCTGGGTCGCTTCGGACGCCGGGAGATCATCCTGCTCTTCGGAAACTTCGGGCAGGCTTGAAAAACGAATCAGCAGAGCCAGCACCACCAGCACGCCGGTCAGAATCAGGTAGGGCGTAACTACCTTTTGCAGGCTGGCGGCTCCCGAAACGACGTTGGCGCCGGTCAGCAGCAGGCCCCCAAAGATATACTGACTGATGATGCCCGCCATTTTGTTGGCAATGCCCATGAAGCTGATCCGCTGCGCTGCGCTTTCCCGCGGCCCCAGAATGGTCACGTACGGGTTGGAGGCGGTTTGCAGCACCGTCAGGCCGATGCCGATCAGGAAGAGGCCGACCAGAAACAGCGGATAGGAAACGGCGTTGGCGGCGGGCACAAAAATCAGGGTCCCAACGGCCATCACCAGCAGTCCCACCGACATGCCATTCTTGAAACCGGTCTTTTTGAGCACCTGGGAGGATGGAATGGCCATCAGGGTGTAGGAAATGAAAAAGGCGAAGGCCACCAGATTCGAGCCGAAGGTGCTCAGATTGAACGCCTGCTTGAAGAAGGCAATCAACACGCTGTTGACCCAGGTAACAAATCCAAAAATAAAAAACAGGGCGCCAATGATGAGCAGAGGGCCCAGAAAGCTTCTGGTTTGGGTCGAGGGGGCAGTTGGAGTCATTTTATGAATTTGAAAAGATATGTAGCAAAGAAATAGATTTTAAAAAAGTTTAAAAATTTTTGGTCTTCAATCTTTCACGCCGTTGGCTTCCGGCAAAAAATTTGGGGAACAGAAAAGGCTGGCTATCTGTTCATTAAATGAGGCTGTCGGTTTTGTTTAACTTTTTGGTGTAAACTTTGAACAAATTGCCCGGGCAGCCTGTTAGCTTTGCGTGACACTTACCCGAAGGCGCGACGAATTACCGGCTAATCCTACCGCCTGACGGCTCAAGCTGTGTTGCAGACAACCTTTCTGACGACAGTTGAGTTGCTGAATTTTACACCAATCCGAAGCCAAACGGTTTCTACGTTCAATGACAAGCAAACGGGTAGCGGTGTTCCGCAGGGAACACTTTAACGCGGCGCATCGTCTTCACAATCCAGCCTGGAACGATGAAGAAAACCAACGCGTTTTTGGAAAATGCAATAATCCGAATTTTCACGGTCATAACTATGAACTGATTGTTCAGGTGACCGGGGAAATTGATCCGGGTACGGGTTACGTATACGACATGAAACTCCTGAGCGACCTTATTCGGGAGCAGGTAACCGATCGTTTCGACCACCGAAATCTGAATCAGGACACCGAAGAGTTTCAGAACCTGAACCCGACCGCCGAAAACATTGCGGTGGTGATATACGAGAAACTGCGCGAGCGCATCGACGCCGCCTATGACCTTAAAATTCGTCTTTATGAAACCGAACGGAACTTCGTTGAATACCCCGCCTAACGGAAAAAACGGCCACAACGGCCATCACCACGGCCTGAGCCTGGAAGAAATCGGCGAAGAACACGTCGGTACTTCGTATGAAACGCCCCTGCGGGAAGACGCCTTTGCCCTGGACGACGATTTGAAAATCGAACTCATCGAAAAGCACTTCCGGGAAATCATGAATATTCTGGGACTGGACCTGACCGACGACAGCCTGTCCGGCACACCCCGGCGGGTGGCTAAAATGTACGTTCAGGAAACGTTCAAAGGCCTTAACCCGGCCAACAAACCCAGCGCAACCCTGTTCGAAAACCGGTATCAGTACAACCAGATGCTGGTGGAAAAAGACATTACGGTGCATTCCACCTGCGAACACCATTTTGTCCCCATCATCGGGAAAGCCCACGTGGCCTATATATCGAGCGGGAAAGTAATCGGGCTGTCGAAGCTGAACCGGATTGTGCAGTACTACGCCAAGCGTCCGCAGGTGCAGGAGCGTTTGACGATGCAGATTGCGGCCGAACTGAAAGAGGTTTTGCAGACCGAGGACGTGGCGGTCGTCATCGACGCGCGTCACCTGTGCGTGTCTACCCGCGGTGTCAACGACATTGCCAGCTCAACCGTTACGGTACATTACAGCGGAAAATTCGCTGAAGAATCCGTTCGGAGCGAGTTCCTTAAGCACATCAGCACGCCATCACCGGCAGTTTAACAGGATTTGGCAAAACATTTTTAATGAACAAAGATTAATGAGTGGGAGGGACGCCTCCAACTCCATTATTCTTTGTTTTTTTATGACCCTATTTTCCGGAAAAACCATTCTGATCATCGGCGCCAGTTCGGGTATCGGCCATGCGCTCGCTTTACACCTGCAGGAACAGGGCGCGACCCTCATCACGGCCGGTCGCCGTCAGCCGGAAGGCGTTCAGTCGCAGCATTTTACCTGGGATGTCAGCCAGCCGGCAGGGGACACGTTCGCCACGCTGCCGGACACGCTGCATGGCCTGGTGTACTGTCCGGGCACCATCAATCTGAAGCCGTTTCAGCGTTTGCAGCCGGATGATTATCAGACTGACCTCCAAATCAATGTACTGGGGGCGGTTGACGCGATCAAAGCGGCCTTTACTGCCCTCAAAAAGCCCAAAAATGCCAGTGTGGTTCTGTTTAGCACAGTAGCCGCCAAAGTAGGCATGGGCCTGCATTCGTCCGTTTCGGTTGCCAAATCCGCCGTGGAGGGGCTGGCGAAATCGCTGGCGTCCGAGTTTGCTCCCTACCAGATTCGGGTCAATGCCCTGGCCCCGTCCCTGACCGATACCCCGCTGGCCGTCAACTTGCTCGAAGGCGAACGGCGGGATGCCGCCAATAAACGCCATCCGCTCGGTCGGGTCGGGCAACCGGAAGACATCGCCGCCATGGCTGCCTTCCTGCTCTCCGACCAGGCCACCTGGATCACCGGCCAGGTCATCGGCGTCGACGGCGGAATGGGAACATTGAAGTGAAAAGTTAAAAATTAAGAGGTAAAAGTAGGGCTCCGCTGATTCAGATTTCTGACTTAGCGGAGCCTACTTTTACCTCTTAATTTTTAACTTTTAATTCGATCAAACCATCGGTCCCACCCGGTCCAGCAGGGCTTTGGTCTTTTTGATGCCTTCGTATTCGTCGAGCTTACTGCCTTCGAACTCGATGCCGACGATGCCTTTGAACCCACTGTCTTTCACAATTTTGAGCATCCGGTTGTAGTCCGTATCCAGGCAGTTTCCGCTGGCGTCGAAGTCATAGGCCTTGGCGCTGACCCCTTTGGCAAACGGCATCATCTCGGCTACTCCTTTGTAGCGGTCGTACTCTTCGACACACTTTCCGCCCCATTCGGTGCCGTCGGAGCGTTTGATGCAGAAGTTGCCGAAATCAGGCAGCGTACCGACGTTTTTCATATTGACCTGCTTCATGACGCCGACCAGCCACTGTCCGTCCGAAGAGTAGCCACCGTGGTTTTCGACGATTACATTGATACCGAAAGGCTTGGCGAATTCGCCGAGCTTGCCCAGTCCCTCGACCGCCGCTTTGGCCACCTCCTCCCGACTTCCGCGGCCAAACGAGTTGACCCGGATGGTTTTGCAGCCCAGTGTTTTAGCGCACTCCACCCATTTTTTGTGATTCTCGACCGCCTGGTTCCGCGTACCGGCGTCTGTTTCGGCCAGGCCGCCTTCCCCGTCGATCATAATCAGGTGGTTGCGTACCCCATTGTCTTTGCAGCGCATCATCAGTTCCTTGAGGTAAGCCGAATCCTGGGCCTTGTCCTTGAAAAACTGGTTGACGTACTCGACAATCTCGATTCCAAATTCTTTTTTGGCCAGACCCGGAAAATCAAGGTTGGTTATCTTCTTGTCAAACAGTGCTTTATGAAGCGACCATTCCGCGAGGGAGATTTCGAAGAACGATTTTTTGGCGGCTGCCTCCGCGAGCGGGGGGAAGGTAAGAGCCGCGACGGACAAAGCTCCGAACTGTTTGAGGAAAGAACGGCGGTTTTGCATAGTAAATAGGTTATGGGGTGTAAATGGCTTCTTTTCGCGTAAAAATAGCAGATATTCAGAATCCCGGCTACTCCAAAAGAAAAAGGCCGCCCGAATGATGCGGACAGCCTTTCTGGTTATGAATACAACCTGAATTAAGTATCTCTCTAAGGGAAACACTAAAATTTCACCGTAAATTACAAATTAATCTACCTATGTCAAGAGAATTTGATAATTTATTCTGATTTCTTTTCGGTTACATAGTGCGATGCAGACTCGAAATGCTTCTGATTGCTGGAAATGTTGGCTACAGTCCATTGAATATCACGAACAAAGGCATGACCCCGAACCGGGCAGTCGGCGACATGGCAGTAATGACAGCAGTCCTGAAGGCACGGATCGGCATGGACGAAAATTTCCACCTCCCCGTCGCTCTCCCGTTTCATCACCGCTTCGAAGTGCTGAACTTCGGTATGAACCCGCGTTAAATCCCAGTAATACGGCATGGTCAGGTGACAGTCGATGTGCAGATCGGCTCCGTAGCGCTGTACGCGAAGGTTATGGACATCGATCCAGTCGGGGTGCTTATGCTGGTTCAGAATGGAAATGATCCGCTGCAGGAGGTCCAGATCCGTTTCGTCCATCAGTCCGGCCACCGACGCGCGGATGAGCGTAAAGCCGTTAAACGTAATGATGAGCGACAGCAGAAGCGACAGGGCGCTGTCGATCCAGAGCTGGCCGGTCAACATGATCGCACCGATCCCCAGAACAACGAACAAGCTGCTGAGGCTGTCGGTGAGGAGGTGGCGGCCGTCAGCGATCAGCGTAATGGAATTGGTGAGCCGACCGTTTCGCACCAACAGCCAGCCCACCAGTGCATTGGCCGCCGTGGTGATGGCAATCAGCCAGAGTCCCGAGTCCAGGTTTTGGATCGGGTGCGGGGCGAAGTAAGAACGAACCGCCTGAATACCAATAAAAATGCCGGCCGAAAGAATCAGGGCACCTTCGAAGCCGGAAGAGAAAAACTCAATCTTCCCGTGCCCGTACGGATGGTTGCGGTCGCGCGGCTGGCCCGCCAGATAAATGCTGTAGAGCGCAAACCCGCTGGCAACGACGTTGATGATCGATTCGAGGGCATCCGTCAGGATGGCGGTAGAGCCGGTCAGCCACCAGGCCGTAAATTTTAGGAGCATCAGCACCAGGCTCAGGCTGAGGGAGATGCTCATCCACTTATATTTTGTCCGCTGGACGGAATTCATACCGGAGGAAGGGGATTGTTGTTGAAGCCCGCAAAGGTACAAAACCATACAGGATTTCTCCGTACCTTTACGGCCATGAATCCAACCGAAAACCCCTGGAAAACGCTAACCAGCAACGTTGTTTACTCGAATAACTGGCTTCAGATCAGGCATGAAGAGGTAGTAACGCCGTCCGGCACGCCCGGGATTTACGGCGTTGTCAGCTTCCGCAACAAAGCCGTGGTGGTCGTTCCCATTGACGAAGCAGGCTATACGTATCTGGTTGGGCAGTACCGCTACCCGCTGGAAGAGTATTCGTGGGAAGTGCCGGAGGGCGGCTCGCCGCTGGGAACGGATATTCTGGAGTCTGCCAAACGCGAATTGCAGGAAGAAACCGGGCTGGTGGCGGGAAAATGGACAAAAATCGGACGGATTCACACCTCCAACTCCGCGACCGACGAGGAAGGGTTCCTTTTCATTGCGGAAGACCTCGTACAGGGAGAGCACGCGCCCGAAGAAACGGAGCAGCTGCAAATCAAGCGGGTGCCGCTCACCGAGGCGGTGGAGATGGTCATGAAGAGCCAAATAACGGATGCGCTCAGTGTGTGTGCCCTTCTGATGGTCGCGCGACTGAAACAACTCTGACCTATGGTTGAAGCTTTTTTCTACGGACTGGCTACCGGCATACCCTTGTGTATGACCTTCGGCACGGTCTTTTTTTCCCTTTTGCAGAATAGTGTCGACAATGGCTACCGGGCTGGTGTTAAAATCGCGCTGGGCGTGATCGTCTGTGATCTGGTGTTGATTGTCTGCGCCCTGTTCGGAACGGCTTTTCTGCCCAGAGTAGAAGGTTTTGAATACTACGTGACGGCCGTTGGAGTTGTTTTTCTGCTGGCGATCGGCATGGCCAACCTCTTCCGGGGAACGCCGCGACTTGCTTATCCCAAAACGCGGTTCGGCAATTTTGTCTATTATTTCTCGACCGGTTTCCTGCTGAACGGCTTAAATCCGATCAATTTCATCACCTGGGTAGCGCTGGCAGCCTACCTGGACAAATCACTTCATTACAGCCTCAACGAGCGGGTTGTTTTTCTCCTGGCCAGCGTCCTCAGCATCTTCCTGACCGAATCGGCGATTGCTGTGTCCGCGCACAAACTCAAGCGATTCTTCACGCCGCGGGTCGCTTTCTGGTTCAACAAAACAACCGGCATCGTTTTCATCGGCATCGCCCTGCAACTCGCCTGGTCCCGGCTGTGGGAACCCGTGGTGGCGCTGATTAAGGATTGAATATTGAATGAAAGAATGATTGATTTGCTCCGCAGTGCTGGAATGTGCGATGCCAATCAATCATTCTTTCATTCAACATTCAATCATTCAACCCCTCGGCTCTGACTTTCCGGTCGGCTTCGATCTGAACGCCTTTGGTGGCCAGGAAGACCTCCCAGTCGCTGATAAGGGTCTTTTTCAGAACGCGGGGAAATTTATGCTGCCCGCCCATTTTCCCCTTGGATTCCATCCATTTGTAAAACGTGGACGAGGGAAGAACCGTCAGGAAGACATCCCGCAGCGCGTGGCGGCGTTCGACGGTATAATCGTCGTTGAGTTCTTTCAGCTTCTGATCGATCACCTGCCGAAGCGTTTCGGGATCGACCGGATCGTCCGTTCCGACGTACCAGTGGTGCGCAAAAAGCGGGTCATACCTGATACCGGCCACCGTAAACTCCCGGACGGTGATGCCCAGTTCATGCGAGGCCAGTTCAACGGCTTTGTTCATGTTGTCCACCGACAGATGCTCCCCGCAAAGGCTGAGAAAATGCTTGGTCCGGCCGGTGATCACGATTTCGCTGTGCGCTTTTGAGGTAAAGCGGATGGTGTCGCCGATCATGTATCGCCAGGCGCCCGAGCAGGTAGACAGCAGCAGCGCATAGTCCCGGCCTTCTTCTACTTCGTCAATCATCAGCGTTTTGGGCTTGCCGAGCAGTTCGCCGTCGGCGCTGAAGTTCTCCTCCGTAAACGGGATAAATTCGAAGAAAATGCCGTTGTCGAGCACCAGCTGCATGCCGTCGGCATTCGGATGGGTCTGGTAGGCAATGAATCCCTCCGAAGCCAGGTACGTTTCGATGTAGGTAATCGGGCGCCCCAGCAGCTTTTCGAAGCCTTGTTTATAAGGTTCAAAAGAAACACCGCCGTGGCAAAAAACCTCCAGATTCGGCCAGATTTCGTGGATGTTTCTGACTTTGTAATGGGCGATGATTTTCTCCATCAGCAACTGGATCCAGGCCGGTACGCCCACCACAAAACCGATGTCCCACTGGGCCGCCTGTTCGGTGATTTCGTCGAGTTTAACGGCCCAATCGCGTTCCTGCGCGATTTCTTTGCCGGGCTTGTAGAACCGCTGAAACCAGAATGGAATCTGGCTGGCCGTGATGCCGCTGAGGTCGCCTTCAAAGTGGTTGCCACGGAACGTTAGGTTGGTACTCCCGCCCAGCATCAGGTAGCCTTTTTCGTAGACCGTCGAAGGCAGGCTGGGGTAGCGGCCCAGCGTCAGAATCTGTCGAATGCTCGTCTTCTGAATGGCCTTCGACATGGACTTGGTCACGGGAATGTACTTCGAAGCGGCCTCCGACGTTCCGGAGCTAAGGGCAAAATAATTCACCCGGCCCGGCCAGGTAATGTCCTTTTCGCCCTCCAGCGTCCGGTTCCACCACTCCTCGTAAATTTTATTGTAATCGTAGATCGGGACGTTCTTCGAAAAAAGGCGGTAATAGGATTTGTCATCCTCGAAAAGGGCGGCGCTCAGCACTTCCTCGAATCCGTATTTCTTTCCTATTTCAGTATACCGTGCTTTGGCAACCAGTTTGGAAAAGGTCTTTTTCTGCATTTTGGCCGGATTCAGCTTTTTCCGCTGAACGACATTTGTCAGCTTGATGCCCCGCTTTAGCAGACTGCCTAATATTGCCATAATTATCTGGTTTGCAAGTTGTTGGTGACGTGTTACAGAAGCTTTGGTTTATTGATCGACGGCCTGTTCTCCGAACGGATGCGGCACCCCGCTCAAGTCCCAAGTCTGCATTTGCCGGATCGTTTCGTAGCTGGTCAGGTCGTACTGGCAGGGCACCACCGAAGTGCAGTTCTCCGACAGCGCAAACTCATCGGTGTCCTTGCCCGTGTCAAAATTGACGAAGTTACCGGCCAGCCAGAAGTAGCCGCGGCCGTGCGGGTCCCGGCGGTGATCAAACTGCTCCTGCCATTTGGCGTTGGCCTGGCGGCAGATGCGGATTTCGCGCAGCGGTTCGTCTGATTTGGCCGGAAAGTTCACGTTCAGAGCCACCCCTTTGGGCAGGCCGTTCGTCAGCACCATGGAGGCGATTTTCAGCACGTGATCGTGCACATGGGAAAAATCGGCTTCCCGGGAAAAATCACAGAGTGAAAAGCCAATGGCCGGAATACCCTCAATGGCCGCCTCGATGGCCGCCGACATCGTTCCCGAATACAGCACGCTGATGGAAGTGTTGCTGCCGTGGTTGATTCCGCTCACCACCAGGTCCGGTTTCCGGTCGGCCAGCACATGGTTTTTTCCCAGCTTTACGCAGTCGGCCGGAGTGCCGGAGCATTCGTAGGCCGGAATATCATCAAAAATGTCCGTTTTATACAGGCGCAGGGGCGAGGCGATCGTGATGGCGTGACCCATGCCCGACTGGGGGCTGTTGGGGGCTACAACGACGACTTCTCCCAGTTGTTTCATCAGTTCGACCAGCGTACGAATGCCGTGGGCCGTAATGCCATCATCATTCGATACCAGAATCAGCGGTTTGCGTTCCGACATGGTTTGTTGTTTAAATGTGTGAGAGGGCAAAGGTACAAATTGCGGTCGTCTGGACTTTATCAGACGGGAACTTTGTATACCATTAAAACGCAAAAGACGCGGATTGGATTGATTTTCGCGGCCGGCGCCGCCTGTCTCAATCCAATCCGCGTCCCGGGCGCAGACGCCACCGGCTTATTTCAGGGCCAGCGATTTCCGACTGATGTATCCCTGAAGAGGCGTGTAGCCTTCCGTTTTTTTGCTGTAATACCCCGTTCCGTCGTAAGCGCGGAGGTGAGGGTCCGCCTTGCAGGCATCCGCGCAGGTGCCCTGGTGTTCCCAGCCGCATTCTTCGCACATGGCCACGTGGTTGTTGCACGAGGGGCTGGCGCAGTTGATCATGCGGGCCGTTTCGGTACCGCAGCGGAAGCAGGTCGAAATCACCTTCGGATTGACCTTGTTGACATCGACGGCTATGCGGTTGTCGAACACGTAGCATTTGCCTTCAAAATCCTGTCCGCCTTCTTCCTGGCCGTATTTGATGATCCCGCCGTGCAGCTGGTAGACATCCTTGAAGCCCTGCTGCAGAAGGTAAGCACTCGCTTTTTCGCATTTGATGCCGCCGGTGCAGTAGGTAATGACTTTCTTGTTTTTCAGATGTTCGATCTCATGGATGTGCTCCGGCAGTTCGCGCAGGTTCTCCATATCGAACGTGACCGCGCCTTTGAAGCGCCCCACGGCATGTTCGTAGTTGGACCGCATATCGACCAGAACCACGTCTTCGTCGTCGAGCATCTGCCGGAACTCGGCGGGTTCGAGGTGCTTGCCCGTTTCGCGGCGCGGGTCTACCGGCAGGTCCGAATTGACAATCTCCTCTTTCAGGCGCACATGGAGCTTCTGGAAGGCATGCGTATCGTGTTCTTCCACCTTAAAATCAATCCCGGCAAAACGGGGGTCGGACGCGACAATCCGCATGTACGCTTCGCAGTCGGCCGCCAGTCCGGACACCGTTCCGTTCAGGCCCTCGGGGGCAACAATAATGCGGCCCAGGAGGTTGAGTTGCAGGCACAGGAGATGGTGCTCATCCCGGAACTGTTCAGGGTTTTCAAGGGGAGTATAGAAGTAGTAAAGCAGAACGCGGTACGGTTTCATACGCAATGTTAACAGAATGGGCAATGAATGCGCAAAGATAACGATTCTGGCCGGAAAGGGGTTCATGGTACCGGCTGACTTGCACGACTGGCGGAACCTGATTAAAATCACAGACGGTTATAGGAAAATGAGCCGGGATTTGCGATTTTCGCGACCCTTGTTCTATTAAACTTGTACATATGCACATTGCCATTACGGGAAATATTGGAGCCGGTAAGACCACACTGGCCAGATTGTTGGCTCAGCATTACGGCTGGGACGTGCTGGAAGAGGCCGTAGAAGGCAATCCCTACCTGAAAGACTTTTACGAGGATATGGAGCGCTGGTCGTTCAACCTCCAGATCTATTTTCTGAACAGCCGGTTCGAGCAGGTCATCCGGATTAGGGAGTCCGGACGGAGCGTGGTGCAGGACCGGACCATTTACGAAGACGCCTTTATTTTTGCCAAGAACCTTTTCGACAGCGGTCTGATGACGGAGCGGGATTACCTGACGTACCGGACCCTGTTTGACAACATGCTGGCGCTGGTTCGTCCGCCGGACCTGATGATCTACCTCCGGGCCGACCTTCCCAAACTCACGTCCCAGATTCAAAAACGCGGACGGGACTTCGAAAAGTCGATCAGCGAGGAATACCTCGGCAACCTGAACCGGCATTACGAGGATTTTATCGACGGCTACACCGCCGGCAATCTGCTCGTGATCGACGTCAGTCAGGTGGACTACGCGGCTCGTCCGGAAGACCTGCAGGCCATCATCCGGCAAGTGGACGCAACCCTGACGAACGTTTCGGTTTAGATAAATCTCTTTTGAACGCAAAAAACCGGCCCCGAAAAAGGCCGGTTTTCTTTTGCGATTTGGCACAGGCACAAAAAAGCCCTGCAAACATTTGTTTGCAGGGCTTCTCAGTGTCCACGGAGGGATTCGAACCCTCACACCTTACGGCACCACCCCCTCAAGATGGCGTGTCTACCAATTTCACCACATGGACGTGTTCGGTTTGTTTCCCGATTTGGTGGTGCAAAAGTAGGTCTAACAAATGATAAAACCAATATCCACGTTCATCATTTTTTATGTTTTAAGGCCAAATACAGCGTTTTCTGAGAAAATTTATAGAATCACAGAGTATATACGTCCGCCTGTTTTCTTTACTCATTATAACAGGACATGCTTCTTTCCAGACAGACAGTCAGGAGAATTGAACATAGAGCTGTTTATCATAGGTTAGCACTGGACCTGGCTCTTCTCGGGAAAGAGGAGCCAGTGTTTTTTTGGGGCCTGGCCGGTTTTTATGAAAAATCCTGCCGGAGAAGAGGCAACGTTTTGTAGGATTTTGCAGGAATTTCCGCTAGAAAGTCGTAAATTGTAACCTAATAGCAGTTGCGGCAGGGTTGTCGGAACAGGTTTATTTGACAGTATAATGGCACTCGAATTAATCGGAAAATTAGTCAAGGTCCTGCCGGAGCAGACAGGACAGGGGAAAAACGGAACCTGGGTTAAACAGAACTTTGTCATCGAGACAGTTGACCAGTTTCCCAAGCAAGTTTGCCTGACGGTTTGGGGTGAAAAAGCGGCCGATCTGAAGATGTACGCCCCCGGCGACAGCATCCGGGTGATGTTCAGCCTGGAGTCCCGCGAGTATAACGACCGCTGGTATACCGACGTCAAAGCGTGGCGCATTGAGGCAGCCGAAGGCGAGACCTCGTCTGCACCGGCTGAATACAGCGCCCCGGCTGGCGCTTCTTCCGGAAGCAGCCGTTCGGCGGCATCACCCCCGCCCAATTTTATTGGAGAAGACGATAGCGAATTACCCTTCTAATGGAAAAGCGGCCTTAGCGCCGCTTTTTTTATTGAGGAACCTTTTCGAACAGTTTGGCCATGCTTTCATTGGCCCGTTTCTGGCGCTTGTCCGGCTTATCGGGAATGACGCCTTCCGCCACACCCTGCCAGACCATTTCGTTGCGGGACCGGTCCACCAGATGAATATCGACCGTTCCCTGCTTGTAGCGCCCCACTTCCACCTCACGCGAACGCCAGGTGTACCGGCGCTGGCCGATGTAGTTCGGCGGGTCGGTCAGGAGGGAGGTTTGCCGCGTCTGAACCTTCTCCGCCACGTTGAGGCCGATGTTGACCAGCAAGTCGGGCTGGGCCGCCCGGCGCAGACCACGGCTTTCCAGTTCGCGGGTAATGGCTTCTTTCAGCCGGTCCACTTGCGGCCGGATTGAAACGCGTCCGGAATCGCCGGTGGTTTCGACCGAATAGAAATTATACGTCTTGTACCTAGCAAGCGAAAATCCGTTATCGGCCTTGGTGTCGACCACCCGCACGGAACTGCAGGCCCACACCAATCCGGTCAACAGAAGGAAGATCAGTTTTTGTGTCATCGATTTAGGGAACTTGACCGTTCCTAAAACGCCGCAAAACTGTCTTTGTTTGAATCCGGGTCGGTTTGGGGTAAAACAAAAAAGCCGCTCGAAGCGGCTTCTGTTGTGATCCGGCTGGGACTCGAACCCAGGACCCATACATTAAAAGTGTATTGCTCTACCAACTGAGCTACCAGATCAGGATCTGTCTGCAGAAGTTCGCTTCGTGAAGCGAACACTGTACTTTAATTAGGTTACTTTTTGGTGATCCGGCTGGGACTCGAACCCAGGACCCATACATTAAAAGTGTATTGCTCTACCAACTGAGCTACCAGATCAGGATCTGTCTGCAGAAGTTCGCTTCGTGAAGCGAACACTGTACTTTAATTAGGTTACTTTTTGGTGATCCGGCTGGGACTCGAACCCAGGACCCATACATTAAAAGTGTATTGCTCTACCAACTGAGCTACCAGATCAAGGTCTGTTTGCGGAGTCCGCTTCGCGAAGCGAACTTTTGCACTTTAATTAGGTTACTTTTGGTGATCCGGCTGGGACTCGAACCCAGGACCCATACATTAAAAGTGTATTGCTCTACCAACTGAGCTACCAGATCTTGTATATTTGCCGTTTGGGTTAGCGTTATTTCTTTCCCGAATTGCGAGTGCAAAAGTAGGCCTTTTAGATGCTCTATGCAAGCTTTGTTCGGTAAAAAAAGTGCATTTTTTTCATTTATTCTGCTTTGGCTGACACAATTTGCTGTCGCTCAGCGCCCAGAGGATTTACTAAAAAAAGCCGATTCGCTCTTCCGGCTCGGCGAGTACCGGCAGGCCGGGCGTTTGTATGCGCAATACGAGCAGAAAGGGTTTCCGCCAACCGACCCGCTGCTGCTGAAACAGGCTTTTATTTTTGAGAAACAACAGGATGTTCCCCGGCAATTGTTTTATCTGCAGCGTTATTTCGACCGACTGCCCAACGAGGCCGTCCTGCGTAAAATGAACGAAGTGGCGCTGGAGAACAACTTGTCCGGTTACGAAGCCGACGACCTGAACTATTTTTACCTCTTTTACAAGCAATACAGTTCGTATTTCATCATTCTGCTGCTGGTCCTCGGTTTTTATGTGTTCGGGGTCTTCTGGACGAAATACCGAAGGCAGGAAACCATCCGCCGTGAACACAAATGGATCGTGTTCTTCTACCTCATCGGTCTGCTCATGCTGGTCAATCTGCCCGAACGCTACCAATCGGGAATCATCAACCGGAACGCCGTCTATCTCCGGCAGCAACCCTCGGCGGCGGCTCCCGTGGTGGGCGTCATTGGCAAAGGCAACAAAGTGAATATTCTGGGCGGGCAGGACGTGTGGCTGCGCGTGTACTGGAACAATGGCCTGTACTACGTTCGTCAGGATGCCGTCTGGCGGGTGTAAAAAAAGGCAACCCGTCTACTGTGAGTTGCCCTTGAAAGCCAGAAAACCTTCTATTCAGCGCCGGAGCGGCGAGTCTTTCTCCTTGGCCAGCGTGTTGTAAACGAGTTTGTCGGTCAGCGCCGGCAGCCATTTGTTGAGGAAAACCGTCAGCTTTCCCTGGGCGGTCAGCACCAGATCGCGCTTCCGCTTTTTGACCGCCCGCAGGATGTGGTCGGCGCATTCTTCGGCGCTCATCATGTTGCTTTCGTCGCGCATCGTCTCTCCGCTGGCATTTCCTTCCTTATCGAGGGCCGCAAACCGAATGTTGGAAGCCGTGAAACCCGGGCAGGCCAGCAAGACATGCACCCCGCTATGCAGCAATTCGGTACGCAGCGCCTCCAGAAAGCCGTTGACGGCAAATTTGGAAGCCGAATAGCCGGTCCGGACGGGGAGGCCGCGGTAGCCGGCAATCGACGATATGCCGACGATCGAACCTTTTGTTTTTTTGATATGGGGCAGAGCGTGGTGCGTTGCGTAGACGGTGCCCATAAAATTGATGTCCATGACCTTGCGGATCACCTCGGGGTCCAGGTCTTCAAACATCGAGCGCATGGAGATGCCCGCGTTGTTGATCAGAATGTCCAGACGCCCGTAGTAGCGGATCGTTTCCTCAACGAGGTGTTTCACCTCAGCTTCCACGCTCACGTCGGCGGGTAGCGCCAGATGGTCAATACCGGCCGCGGAGAGCTCGCGGCTGGCGGCCTCCAGGGAGTCCAGGCGGCGGGCACAAAGGACAATGCGGGCTCCTTCGCGTCCAAAGGCAAAAGCAAGCGCCTTGCCAATGCCGGTGGATGAGCCGGTAATCAATACAACTTTATCCGTCATGGAGGGTACTTTTTAACAGAAGACCGACTGTTTTAGGCCAAACAATAAAATATGCCGGGCCCGGAAAGAAACATTGGCCTTAAATTCAGTTATGTATGCAAAACGGCTCCAGATGCCGTGTTGGAATTGCTGCAAAGTTAGTATTATTGCGCAGCATTAGTTGTGATCCTATTAATTTCACCCATTATGAAAAGAACGTTTGCGTTTTTCTTCCCCGCTCTGCTTGCCGTGCTGCTGACTTTTACTGCCTGTGAAGATAAGGATGCTCCGGACAAGCGGGATACCGTCGACCTGACCGCCACCATCAACGGAGCACAGCAAATCCCAGCGAATACTTCCACCGGAACGGGGACGTTCACGGGGACTTACAATAAAGTAACCAGACAGCTCCAGTACCAGGTCAATTACTCCGGGGTAACTCCGGCACCGACGACGGGCGGCCTTTATTACTTCACTGACTATAATTCGCAGGTTGGTCCCGCAATCACGACCTTTACCACGACGACGGCACCGATCTCGGGTACGGTTCAACTGAACCAGGCACAGGAAAACATGCTCTTCGGCGGCATGACCTACGTCAACCTCGGACCCATCCGCGGCAATATCCGGCTCAAAGATTTTTAAGGAAAAACCAATCACAACAAAAAAGTCCGCTCTTCAGCGGACTTTTTTGTTGTTAGCGCAGAAGCGTGACCGGACCCCTGAACGCCTGGCGGGTGTATTTGATCAGATAGAAGTACTGGCCCGTGGGGAAGCCGAGGCCGTCCCAGCGAAAAAGGCGGCTGGTGGAGGCGTAGACTTTGGTGCCCCACCGATTGTAGATTTCAACCCGTTCAAACTGTTCGGAGCAGGTCGATTGCGGCAGTTCAGGCACCGAAAACGCGTCGTTTTTGCCGTCATTGTTCGGCGTAAAGACGTTGGGAACGGTAATCTCAAAATTACTGCTTCGGTCTTTCAGGATAATCGTGACCCGGGTTGTATCGAACCGGTTGGGCAGGCAGCTGTTGTCTTCGGTCAGAAAGTCCATTTCAAACCGGGCTTCGGACTTGCCGTTCATAACGCGGCACTCGGGCGTCCAGGCAAAAGGAGAGGTCAGCGGCCCCTGGCCCGACTTCTCCTGAAACTGCATGCCGACGGATTTCCAGTCAAAACCCCTGCCCTGGGCACTCAGCTTCAGCACATCCGGGTCTTTGTCGTTGGCGATGGCGTCGAAGGCGACGGAGGCCTCCTGCGGCGCTTCGGGGTTCAGCGTTAATTCAATGACGGGGTTGGGCAGGGTGGTCCGCACCTCGGGTTTATTGCTGTTCTCGGGAAGGGCCGCCAGCCGGACCGTAACGGTATCCCGCTGGCTGCCGTTACATCGCTGGTCCGTCACGATAAAGTCAATCACGTATTCATTGCTGCGAACCTGGCCGCACTGCGGAGTCCAGCGGAAAACCTGCGTGACGGAGCCCGTGCCCGAAACCGAAGCAAAGCTCATGCCCGCCTGCGCCAGCGTAAAGCCGCGCCCGACGGCCACCAGCGTAATCTGGTCGCGGTCCAGGTCATTGCCGAACACATTGAACGAAAGCGCCTTGCCGACGACGGCCGTAGCCCGCTGGTTGGGCAGGTCGGTGGTGGCGTCGGGCACCGCGTTCGGGTCCGGCTCAATCTGTAGGCGGATTTGGAGCGTATCCTCCAGCCCCTGCGGGCATCCATCGTCAACGGCCAGCAGATTGATGGTCACGGTCCGCCCGTCGGGCGGGGCCAGACAGCGGTCAAAACAGACCTGGGTGCGGGCCGTATCCCCGGGCATCCGGATAAAAACCTCCGAATTCTGAAGCGTAATCCCCGGTTGGTTCCCGAGCGGCAGCAGACGAATCCGCTGATTCCCGTCCCGGTCGGTGATGAGGAGGTCAAAACATTTGTTGTCGTTGCGGGAAAGCGTCACCAGACTTCCTTCCCGATAAAAGGCGGCCTGCCCCGTCTGCCGCATCAACAGCCGCGGAGCGGCGTTGGAAGGACATTCGATTACTTTCAGCTGAAAATCCCGGCGGACCAGTCCAATGCGGCGGTACTGGCCGGAGGCGTCTTTCCGGTATTCCTCAACCTGTACGCAGAACACATACAGACCGGTCCGGTTGGCGGTCACGGTCAGCAGGCCGGTGCGCGGATTCACCTGAAGCGGCTGCGGACCGGGGATGATCTGGCCGAGGCCGATGCCCGCCGCCCAGCGGACTTCCGGGTAGGAGGAACTGCCAGTCGCAGTCTGCGGGCTGGGATTATTCCGGCTACTGAAACCGTTGTACGGCGTGACCAGCCGGTAGATGAGGCTGTCCCGGTCCGGGTCGCGGGCGCCGAAATCAAAGGTGAACGGCCGGTTGACGCAGATGTAATCGCCCTTCGCCAGTCCGAAAACCGGGGAGGAGTTGACAAAATTGTTGCCGTCCCGGGTAATCGCCGGAAATTCCAGATAAAAAGTAGAACCAGCACCGCCCGGGTCCTGGATGTTGTTGATCGCACTGTTGCGGCAGCAGCGTTCCCAGACCACGTAATAGCCCGAAGGGTCGTTGAAGGTCCGGACGTTAAGGCCGATTTCGGAGCCGTAGCGGATGAAGCGTGTCTGCAGGGTCGAGTTGGCACAGTCCGGATTGGTGTAGTTGACCATGCTGGTGGTTGTGCGGGGCAGGATGGCTTCACCCATCAGGGCGTTATCCGACTTTCGGAAGAAGAAAACGGTCACGACTGGGTCTTCCGCCTGGGGATTGCCAAACTGGGCGTCGAAGTAAAGATTCAGGTTGAACTGGTAATTGACAAAGTCCCGGCCATTGGGTCCAACGTACTGCATTTCCAGCTCGCCTCCCACGATATGCGTTGCCAGAGCAGGGAGTCCGCCCACTAAACACGCTCCTCGGATGAACCAAAGGAAGAAAAAATAAAGTTGTTTCATTCAGGAAGAGGATAGGAGTTGCGCAAAGAGCGTGCTTAATTTACGGAATTTTTGAAATTATGCGTAAAAAATACAGGAAGCCGGACGAACGCCTGGAGCGCGTCCGGATTGACGACGTGGCGGCGGAGGGGAAATGCCTCGTCCGGACGTCGGAAGGAGTGATCTTTGTGGAGGGCGCCGTGGCTCCCGGAGATGTCGTCGATATTCGGATTGTCAATCAGAAAAAGCAGTACCGCGAAGCCGTCGCGGAACGGATTCATGAATTCTCGGATGTCCGCACACAGCCGTTCTGTCAGCATTTTGGTGTCTGCGGCGGGTGTAAATGGCAGCATATCAAGTACGAGGAACAGCTTCGGTTCAAACGCCAGCAGGTGGTCGATCACCTGACCCGAATCGGCAAAGTCCAGTTGCCCGAAATTCCCGAAGCCCTGGCTTCGGCCGAGACGACTTATTACCGCAACAAACTGGAATTCACCTGCGCCGACGGCCGGTGGCTGACCGATGCGGATATCCAGTCGGGCGCTCAGCTCGACAAACGGGCGGTTGGATTTCACGTGCCCAAGCGGTTCGACAAAGTCCTTCCCATCGAGCGGTGCTATCTGCAGCCGGACCCCTCGAACGCCATTCGGCTGGCGGTGGCCGATTACGTCGTTCAAAACGGACTGACGCTCTATAATCTGAAAACGCACGAAGGGTTTCTCCGGACGCTGATTATCCGAACGGCATCAACCGGGCAGATTATGGTTACCGTGCAGGTGGCGCAGAACGACCCCGAACAGATTGCCGCCCTGCTCGACTTTCTGAAAAGCACGTTTCCCGAAATCAAATCCCTGAATTATATCCTGAACACGAAGAAGAACGATTCGTATCAGGACCAGGAGGTGATCAATGTCCACGGAAGCCCGTTCATCGAAGAGCGGATGGAGGACCTGACCTTCCGGATCGGAGCGAAATCGTTTTACCAGACCAACTCGGACCAGGCTTACGAGCTTTACAAAATAACCCGGGAATGGGCGGGTCTTACCGGACAGGAGCGGGTCTACGACCTTTACACGGGCACCGGGACAATCGCGCTGTTTGTGGCCCGTCAGGCGCAGCACGTGCTCGGCATCGAGTACGTGGAGGCCGCGGTGGAAGACGCCCGCATCAACGCCCAGGTGAACGGAATCCGCAACGCGGAGTTTCTGGCCGGGGATATGCAGAAACTGCTGACGCCCGAGCTGCTGAACCAGTATGGCCGTCCGGATGTGGTCATAACGGACCCGCCGCGGGCCGGCATGGACGAGCCGGTGACGCGCAACCTGCTCCAGGCGGCGCCCCAGCGCATTGTGTACGTCAGCTGCAACTCCGCCACGCAGGCAAGAGACCTGGCAATTCTGGATGAACTCTACGAAGTAACGGGCGTGCAGCCGGTAGACATGTTCCCCCACACGCACCACGTGGAGAATGTCGTCCGGCTGGAGAAGAGAAAGTGAAGGAATACTGAATGTTGAAGGTTGAATTTTGAATGGACTCTGTTAAGAGAGGCAAAGTCCATTCAAAATTCAACCTTTTCAAAACGGCGTTGGCTGGTTCGGGTCGATGGTGCCGAAGCCGCCGGTAAGGTTGTTGGCACGGCTCTTAATGACGCCGCCCGCCGGGGGCGCAGGCGCTTCGAAGCTGCTGAGACCCGAGACGGAATTGTCAAAACCGCCGCCGGGAGGCGCAAAGCCGCCGGGGCCGGGGCCGTTCTGGGGCGGCATGAAGTAGCCGTCCATATCCGCAAACTTGGTGTATTTCCCGATAAAGCGAAGCTGAACGGTATCGAGGGAGCCGCTTCGGTTTTTGGCCAGGATGACCTCGCCCATGCTGGTGGTCGGATTGCCCGCTTCGTCCGCCGTAATTCCGTAGTATTCCGGACGGTACAGGAAGATAACCATGTCGGCATCCTGCTCGATGGAACCGGATTCCCGAAGGTCGGAGAGCTGGGGCTTTTTGTCGCCGCCGCGCGTTTCCACGGCCCGGCTCAACTGAGACAGGGCAATGACGGGGACATTCAGTTCTTTCGCCAGGTTCTTGAGTGCCCGGGAAATAGAGGCAATCTCCTGTTCCCGGTTGCCGCCGCCTTTGGTACTGTCGCCCGACATCAGCTGAAGGTAGTCAATGACGACCATCTGAATATCGTGCTGGGCTTTCAATCGGCGGCATTTGGCCCGGAGTTCAAGGATCGAAAGAGCCGGCGTATCGTCGATAAAGATGGGCGCTTCGGTCAGGCGCTGGATTTTATGGTGCAACTGCGCCCATTCGTGCGGGGCCAGATTTCCTTTCTTGATTTTTTCGCTGTCAATTTCGGCTTCGGCCGAGATCAGACGGTTGACGAGCTGCACCGAGGACATCTCCAGCGAAAAAATAGCCACGGGCTGCCCAAAGTCCACGGCGGCATTGCGGAGGGCTGAAACCACAAAAGCCGTTTTACCCATCCCCGGCCGGGCGGCCAGAATGATGAGTTCGGAACGCTGCCAGCCCGCCGTGACGCGGTCGAGGGCGGAGAAGCCCGAAGGCACGCCCGTAAGACCGTCCCGGTTGTTTTTCTTCTGTTCCAGTTCGGTCAGCGCCTGCCCCATGATGGAGCGCATGTCCGCGTAGTTCTTCCGGATATTTGACTCCGAAATCTGGAACAGCGTTTTTTCAACCTTGTCGAGAAGCGTAAAGACGTCCTGAGAATCTTCGTAAGCGTCCCGGAGAATCTCGGTGGAAGCCGAAATCAGGGCCCGTTTGATGGCCGATTCGGTAATAATCCGGGAATGGTATTCGATGTTGGCGGCCGAAGTAACTTTGGTGGTCAGTTCGGTGATATAAACCGGACCGCCAACAAACTCAATTTCACCCGTTTTGCGAAGCTGGTTGGTAACCGTCAGCAGATCGACAGGTTCCGAGTTGCCAAAAAGAGTCAGAATGGCATTATAAATCCGCTGGTGCGCTTCTTTGTAGAAGCTGTCCGGCTTCAAAATGTCGATGACGGCCGAAAGGGCGTCCTTTTCAATCATCAGGGCACCTAAAACGGCTTCCTCCAGGTCAACGGCCTGCGGAGGCAGCTTCCCAAAACCAGTGGGCGCGAGATATTGGTTATTCCCGTCCGACATCCGCCGGTCGCGAACTGAACCGATGGGCTTGCGGTAGGAAGAGCTATGTGGGCGTTCGTTTTCCATATGGTGTACGCAAGTATAACCAATCAGAGCCAGAAAAGAAAAGCCATAACGGAAGGCTATCTGCTACTCATACTGCATAACTAACGCTAACTAATTGGGTCTAAACTAACTATTTTGTGGATTAAAATAGAAAAACAAATACAATTTTTTGTAACCGGTTTTTAACTACGTTGTCCCGCGTCGGTAAAACGCGGGTTTGGCCTTCAGAAAACAGGACCGGCATTTTCCCCGTCCGGATTTCCTTTTGAGGCTTGGAAATAAATTGTCGTAATTTTTGTTGTATAGGAGAAAGTTTTGCCTGAATTTAAGACAGCATTTCACAGAGTAATTATCTAAAACGATTGGAAGATTTGGTAGAAAAAGTAATCACGCTCGACAATGTTTCGTTGATTGACTTTCTCGGAGTAGAGAACAACAACATCAAGGAGGTGGCTGCCGCCTTTCCGATGAGCAAAATCATCTCGCGCGGCAACGAAATCCGAATAAAAGGAACCACACCTGAGATTACCCGCATTACCGAAATTCTGGATTCCCTTCTGGAACATTACCAGCGGTACGGCAAACTGTCGAATGAAAACGTTCGCAGTTATTTAACAAAAGGGGAGCAGCCGGGCAACCCGGTCGTGGTCAACGAGCCGGACGACGATGAGGTGCTGGTGTACGGAACCCGGGGTATTATCGTCCGGGCCAAAACGGCCAACCAGCAGCGTCTGGTCGAGGCCGCCCGAAAAAGTGATCTGGTCTTTGCGGTAGGGCCTGCCGGGACGGGTAAAACCTACACGGCGGTGGCGCTGGCGGTGCAGGCCCTGAAAAACAAGGAGGTACGGAAAATTATCATTACGCGCCCCGCCGTGGAAGCGGGCGAAAACCTGGGTTTTCTGCCGGGTGATCTGAAGGAAAAAATCGACCCATACCTGCGTCCCATTTACGACGCCCTGGACGATATGATTCCGGCGGAAAAACTGAAGTTTTATATCGAAAACCGGATCATCGAAATTGCGCCGCTGGCCTACATGCGGGGACGAACGCTTAACCACGCTTTCATTCTGCTGGACGAAGCCCAGAACACGACGCCCATGCAGATGAAGATGTTCCTTACCCGGATGGGCCCCAGTTCGAAGGCGGTCATTACCGGGGACCGTTCCCAGGTGGACTTGCCGAAAAACCAGCGTTCGGGTCTGATCGAAGCGGTTGAAATTTTGAAGAATATTCCGGGCATTACGTTCGTTGAACTGGATGGACGCGATGTGGTGCGTCACCGGCTGGTCAGAGAGATTATCACCGCGTATGAACGGGCTGAAAAATAAAGTTTTATTATCCGGGCTGGGTTTGTGGCTGGCAATTAGCGGGCTACAGGCCCAGCCTGCTTCGTTCACCGGGGAAATGCCTGCTTCCCGCTGCGGCGCGGTCCAGTACGAACAACGCCTGCAGCAGCGCAACCCGCAACGACTGCAGCAAAGGCAGACTCTGGACCGGTTGATTCAGGAAGCACTGACCGAAAAGGCCGGGGCGGCACGCGCCAGCCGGGTGGGAGAGGTGGCCTACCGCATCCCGGTCGTGGTCCACGTGATTCACAATAACGCTTCCGGAGCCTTGGGCGGAAGCAATAACCCGAATATTTCGGACGAGCAGATTCTGTCGCAGATCCGGGTGCTCAACGAAGATTATCGCCGGGTTCTCAACACCCGCGGATACAACACAAGCCCCATCGGAGCTGACACGGGCATTGAATTTTTTCTGGCCCGGACAGACCCCAACGGCAGTCCGACCTCCGGGATTACCCGGCATCTGTACACCCAGAAGCGGGAATTCGATGTCTACAATGACGATCTGCTGCTTTCGGAAATCGCGTACTGGCCGAGCGACCGGTATCTGAACATCTGGGTAGCGCCGCTGGAAGGTTCTTTTCTGGGCTATGGCCATTTTCCTACTGCGGCCTCGATCAAGGGACTGGAAGAGGAGACCGACGAACGGACCGACGGGGTCATTATCGATTACCGGGTTTTTGGCACGGGAACCGGCACGGTGACCAGTAATTACTACGCCTATGGCCGGACCACGACCCACGAAGTAGGCCACTGGCTGGGGCTGATCCATACCTGGGGAGATGTAGTTTGCGGAGATGACTACTGCGACGATACGCCTCCCACCGAGCGGGCTTTTGAGTCGCTTCCCTGCCGGGAGGTGTACTCCAACTGCAACGGCGTCCGGACGCGAAACTTGATTGAGAATTACATGGATTACTCGCCGGATGTTTGCATGAATATGTTTACGGGCGACCAGCGGGAGCGGATGCGGATGGTGCTTGAGGTGAGCCCCCGCCGCCGGAAACTGGTCCTGGCGCAGGAAGCGCTTCCCGAAACAGAAACGCTGACGGTCGCACTGGGCCCCAATCCGACATCGGCCGCCTTGCCAACTACGCTGACCGTTCAGTTTGCTGGCTATCAGACGTTTACCGTTTCCATTGTCGATGTGGCCGGAAGGCTGGTGAGGGAGCAGGAATTCAAAGAGTATCCCGGTTTAAAACTTACGTTGCCCTTGCATTCGATGGGCCCCGGCGTTTATTTCGTCAAGGTCCGTACAGCCGGGGAGTCCGCCACGCGCCGTTTGCTTGTCTACTAATTTGATTTTGAATGATTACAGTACAACAGGTTACCCATCCGGAAGAGTTGAAAACGGTGTTCGCCATTCGCGAATCCGTGTTTGTGCAGGAACAGAACGTTCCGGCGGAGGAAGAGTACGATGAATTTGAAACCAGCAGCCGTCATTTTCTGGCCTTTTCGGACGGTACACCCTGCGGCACGGCCCGCTGGCGGACAACCTCCAATGGGGTCAAACTGGAGCGGTTTGCCGTTCTGAAAGCGTTCCGCGGACAGGGCGTAGGCCGTGAACTGGTTCATTCTGTTCTGGAGGACGTGTTCAGCCAGCAGCCCGAACCCCTGGGCAAAATTTACCTTCACGCTCAGGTAACGGCCATGCCGCTGTATGCCGGTTTTGGCTTTGAACCGGTAGGCGATTCGTTCGATGAATGCGGGATACAGCATTACAAAATGGTACTTCCGACCCACCGTTACTCCAAAAATTGATGCTACGCTGGTCCGCTCAGCCCTTCCTCCGGTATGTGCTGGCTTTGATGGCAGGGATTGTCTGCTACGCAGTTTTTCCCGGGGCCAAGGCTATCGGTGGAGCTTACCCGGTAGGAGGGGTCCTGCTTCTTGCCCTCCTTTACCTCTTTCTGCTGTTTAAAAAGAAATTCGGCGCCAGGCGGACGGGTTTGGCGGGTCTCCTGCTGCTGAGCAGTCTGGGCTTTCTGGTGTCGATGGCACACGATGAGCGGCAGGCCGACGACCATCTTGTACACCTTCCCGGGCGGGTACTCGCGTACGAAGCCCGGGTGCAGACGCAGCCGGAGCAACGGCAAAAAAGCTTCCGGTTTGTCCTGCGGGTCGAACGGGTCAGGACCGCCGGGGGCTGGCAGAATGCTTCCGGCCAGATTCTCAGCTACCTCAGCCGGACCGCCGCAACGCCACCCCGGTACGGGGAGCGCTGGCTGATTGCTGGGTCTCCCGAACGGGTCGAAGGCCCCAGAAATCCCGGCCAGTTTGATTACCGGGCCTTTCTGGAAACGCAGCAAATCTATCACAGGCATTTCCTGAAGCCGTCGCAACGGCGACTGCTCGGCCTGCAGCCACCTTCCCGGAGTGTGCAGTTCGCCTACCGGATCAATGGGTGGGCGGATAGTCTGTTTACCCACCATCTGAAAGGGAATCAGGAGTTTGCTATTGTCAAGGCCATGATTCTGGGCGTGCGCGATGCCATTGACCCCGATTTGCAGCAGGCCTATTCCGCGGCGGGTGCGGTGCACGTGCTGTCGGTCTCCGGCCTGCACGTAGGCGTCCTGTTCTGGGTGTTAAGTGCGGCCTTCGGTTGGATGCGCAAGCAACCGAGAGGGAAGGCGCTCTTTTTTATCCTGGTGACCGGCACGCTCTGGTTCTACGCGTTGATGACCGGTTTCTCGGCCCCGGTTCTGCGGTCGGTTGGCATGTTCTCCCTGTTCCTGCTGGCTCAGTTGCTGAATCGACAACACAACCTGCTCAATACGCTGGCAGCTTCCGCTTTTCTGATTTTGCTGTTTGACCCCAACGCACTTTTCTCAGCGGGATTCCAATTGTCGTATCTGGCCGTGGGAGGGTTGGCGATCTGCCAAAAGCCGTTGTACCAGAGCCTCGTGTTCAAAAACCGGGTGGCCAACTGGTTGTGGGAAATGACGTCAGTTGCTCTGGTGGCGCAGTTGTTTACGTTTCCGCTGGCGGTCTATTATTTTCACCAGTTTCCGACCTACTTCTGGCTGGCAAATCCGCTGGTCATTCCGCTTTCGTCGCTCGTCCTGATTCTGGCGATGGCGTTACTGGGGACCGGCTGGATAACCGGGCTTTCGGATGTTATTGGATTTCTTCTTTCCAAAAGCATGTGGCTGCTGAATCAGGTCGTGCTGCTGACCGAGCGCCTGCCGTACTCCGTGCTCGGCCCTTTCCGCCTGACGGGGTTCGAACTAATTTTGCTGGCGGGTCTGCTCGTCTGCCTGCTGTTGATCGTCATGGAGCGAAGGGCCGGACTGATCTGGTGGGCCATCGGGATTAGCGTGGTGTTGAGTTTTTTGAATTTGAGCCTTCAATGGCAGCGTGAAAAACAGCGGATTTTGGTCATTCATGCGGGCGGGAAGCAGCCCATGATTAATCTGATTCAGGGAAATACGGCCGAATTTTTCCATATTATTCATTTTTCCGACTCTGACCCTGCCTTTACCTTCAACGTGCAGGGTACTTTCGATAGCCTGGGGGTGCCGGGAAGCGGGATAACATTTAGCCAGTTGGACTTACATCACCAGTCCATCCAGATCATCGCGCGTCGGGGGAAAACGATCGGCGTGATCGGGCGTGCTTATGCCAGAAACAACGTCAGGTTAGCCATACCGCTTGATTATCTGGTCGTTACTCAAAATGCGGTCAGGGACTGGAAGCAGTTGTCGGGGCGACTGGGTGCCCGGACGATTATCCTGGATGAATCAAACGGGCGCCGGACGGCCGAGTCGCTGATGATTCAGGCCCGGACGGCGGGTTTCAAGTCTATTTTCTGGACTCGGGAGACCGGTGCCTTTGTAACGCGTTTTGAGTAACTTGCGCGCTCATGACCACAATTCAATCTTCGTATGGCCTCCTTTGATGTCGTTAGCAAAGTCGATATGCAGACCCTGGACAATGCAGTGAATGTAGCTGTCAAGGAAATTACAACCCGGTATGATCTGAAAAATAGCAAAACCGTCGTTGAACTGGATAAAAAAGCGCCCGCCATCCGGGTAGAGACAGACAACGAAATGAGCCTGCGCTCCATCGAAGATATTCTGGTAAGCCGGATCATCAAACAGGGACTGGATGGGCGCTGCATCGATTTCAGCGTGGAACCCGAGCAGGCCGGAACCCGGCTCAAGAAAGACCTAAAGGTTCGGCAGGGACTGGACAAGGAGCAGCAGCGTAAAGTCCTGAAAATCATCAAGGACAATGCCCCCAAAGTGACGGCCCAGATGATGGATGACCAGATTAGGGTGACCAGCAAAAAGATCGATGAACTGCAGGCGGTTATTGCTGTGCTGAGGCGGATGGTGCAGGAGTTTCCGCTTCAGTTTGTTAATATGAAAAGTTAAAACTTTTTGAGGAAACGGGACGTTTTTCCAGTATGGAAAAGCTCGAGAAAATCCGTAAAGCATACACGGAATTTGTACTTGAAAAAGGCACACCGCCCCCTACCGTTTACCAGTTCGCCAAAAAACTGAAGCTCACCGAAGCGGAATTTTACGAGGAATACACTTCCTTCGAAGCCATTGAAGCCGATGTCTGGCTGGCATTTTTTACCCAGGCCCGGCAGACGGTCGAAGAGGATGCCGTTTACCAGACCTATTCGGTTCGCGAAAAGCTGCTGGCTTTTTATTTCACCTGGTTTGAAGTGCTCAAATCCCAGCGAAGCTTTGCGGTGTACAGCTACGGCCGCCTCCGCGAGACGGCCCGACCCCAGAATCCGGTTCTTCGGGCACGGGCGGCCAATCGCCCCGCCGCTTCCCCCATCCTGAAACCTTTTCGGGAGGCGTTTTACGATTTTGCCCGCGACCTGCTGGCCGAAGGCCGGGAAAGCAAAGAGGTTGAACCACGGCCGTTCCTCGGCGACCGGTACGTCGATGGCCTCTGGACCCAAACCCTGTTTTTGCTCGATTTCTGGATCAATGATGTCAGCAAAGGCTTCGAGCGGACGGATACGGCGATTGAAAAAAGCGTCAACACCGCTTTCGATCTGATAGGCCGTACGCCATTGGACTCGCTGTTCGACCTGGCTAAGTTTATTTACCAGAATAAATGAGTGATTCAGCGAACGGGTGATGGGCCAATCTGCCCTTTCCATTGTTCGCCGGATCACTCTTTCACTCCTTTTCTCATGAAAGAGCAAAATCAGATTCCCACATCCAAGGTTGCGCGGGCCAGTCAGTTTGTGAAAGCGGGTATTAAGGTTGGGGGAAACTACCTCAAGCATTACAGCAAAAAGCTGGTGCAGCCTGACCTGCCCAAGGACGAACTTCACAAGGATAACGCCGCCGATATTTACAGTACCCTGAGCGAGCTGAAAGGCAGCGCGCTGAAAATGGCCCAGATGCTGAGCATGGACCGCAACATTTTGCCGCGGGCCTACGTCGACAAGTTCACCATGTCGCAGTATTCGGCGCCGCCGCTTTCCGGGCCGCTGGTCGTGAAGACGTTCCGGACCTTTTTCGGGAAATCGCCGCAGCAGTTGTTCGATACCTTTGAGATGGGGGCTGTCAATGCCGCCTCCATCGGCCAGGTGCATCTGGCGACTAAAGACGGCAAAAAGCTGGCCGTCAAGGTGCAGTACCCCGGGGTGGCCGACTCCGTCAGTTCGGACCTGCGGATCGCCAAACCGCTGGCAATCTCCCTGCTGGGTCTCAACGAACGGGACATCGACCGGTACATGGGGGAGGTGGAGTCCAAGCTGCTCGAAGAAACGGACTATGAACTGGAACTCCGCCGGTCGGTGGAAATTTCCAACGCCTGTTCGCATATCGAAGGGCTGGTGTTTCCGGCCTATTACCCGGAACTTTCCAGTAAACGCATTCTGACGATGGACTGGCTGGACGGCCTGCACCTGAAGGACTTTCTGCGGACCAATCCGTCCCAGGAAATTCGGGACCGGGTTGGGCAGTTGCTCTGGGACTTCTACGACCACCAGATTCACCAGCTTCGGCAGGTGCATGCCGACCCCCATCCCGGAAATTTTCTGATGCGGCCGGACGGCACCATGGGCGTCATTGACTTCGGATGCGTAAAAGTGATTCCTGACTTCTTTTACGACAATTACTTCCGGCTCATCAATTTCGACACGCTGGATGAAGAAGAGGCCACCGTGCAGATTTTCCGCAACCTGGAATTCATCGTTCCGGAAGACAGCCCGCGGGAACAGGTGTTCTTTTCGGACCTGTTCAAGCAGATGATCTACCTGCTGGGCAAGCCGTTCAGCGTTCAGGAGTTTGATTTTGGGGACGATTCCTACTTCGATTCCGTGTACGCCTTCGCCGATGAATTATCCCGCGTTGAAGAATTGAAAAATTCAAAGGTCGCCCGCGGCTCGCAGCACGGCCTTTACATCAACCGGACCTACTTCGGGCTCTACTCTTTGCTGAACGAATTGAAGGCCCGGGTGGTAACCAACCGACCCTCGTGGCTTCAGTCCAAAGCTTTGATGGCATCGAATAAATGAGTAAATCGAATAGGAATTACATTAACGATCCATCGTATCCCTTTGAATCAGGAGCTTTCACATTCGGACGAGCGGCTGAAGCCCCGTTTTGAAGATATTTTTATGGAGCTGGCCGTGAATCTTTCCCGGCGCTCGCATTGCATCAAGGCCCAGGTCGGCGCCGTTTTAACCAAGGAAACACGCATCATTTCCATTGGTTACAACGGACCGCCGGCCGGGACGCACAACTGTGACGAGGAATTTCCGGACACCGGCTGCCCGCGGGATTCCAAGGGAAGCTGTTCGCTGGCGCTGCACGCGGAGCAGAACGCGATTCTGTATGCGGCCAAGAACGGATCGAGTGTGGAAGGGGCGACCCTCTACGTGACGCTGTCGCCCTGCATCGCCTGCGCCCGGATTATTTACAGCATGAAAATCGCCAAGGTAATTTATTTGCATTCGTACGCCCGCTACAAAGGAATCGGGGTGGACGAAGGAGTCGAGTTTTTACGAAAATTCGGCGTGCAGGTGGAAGCCTACCAGCCCTCGGCCGGTTTCGAGGCAACCTTTGCGATCGGCGACCCGCATTTATGAATATTCTGGCGCATACTGTTTTGTCCGGTCCGCAGGAGGCGATCATCCTCGGTAATTTTATCGGTGATTTCATCAAAGGCGATCCCGCCCACGAAAAGCACGGGTTACCGGCGGCGTGGCAGCAGGGAGTCCGGCTGCATCGCCGGATCGACACCCTGACGGATGAACATCCGATTTCGGCCGGGTTAAGAACGCTGCTCCACCCGTATTGCCACAAGTACGCCGGCGTAGCCCTCGACCTGATCTACGACCATTTTCTGGCCTTAACCTTTCAGACCCGGACCGGGCTTTCGCTCGAACCGTTTGTGGATTCCTTTTACGCCGTTTTGACCCGAAGTGCCGGTAAAATGCCGCCACCTGCCCAGCGGCTGGCCGAGTACATGATCCGGGGAAACTGGCTGGTGGGTTATCAGACATTGGACGGCCTCGACCGCGCCCTCCGGGGCATGACCCGCCGGACGGTTTTTCCTTCTCATCTGGACCAGGCGATGGTCTGCCTGACCGCAAATTATGCTATTTTTGCCGATGGTTTCGCGGCGTTTTTCCCCGTTCTTCAGCAGGAATGCGACCGCTGGTTAGAGGAGGCGGCCAACTCGCCCGATTGATTTTTGCTGCATTTGTATGACACCCGCTATTGAGCAGATTCTCAAGGATATTCGAAAAAAGAAGTTTAGCTCTGTGTACCTGGTGCATGGGGACGAGCCGTACTACATCGAAAAAATAGCGGATGAAGTAGAATCCCATGCCATTCCGGAAGCGGAGAAAGGCTTCAATCAGTTCGTCGTTTTCGGAAAAGATACCGATGTCGGGGCGGTGCTGAACATGGTCCGCCGGTACCCGTTCATGGCGGAGCGACAGCTTGTTATTGTCAAAGAGGCGCAGGACCTCGGCGGGTTCCGCGATAAAAAGCAATACGAACTGCTGCTGGACTACCTCCGCAATCCGTTGCCATCGACCATTCTGCTGCTGTGTCATAAAGACAGCCGGGAAGACAAGCGGATGGTGCCGGCCCCCATCTTGAAAGCCTTCGATGGAAAAGATGCCGGGGGACGGGTGCTCGTGCAGTCCAAAAAAATGTACGATGACAAGGTTCCGAACTGGATCGGAGATTACTGCCGTGCCCAGGGAGCCAAAGTGAGTCTGAAGGCCATTCAGATGCTGATGGACAACATTGGAAACGACCTGAAGCGGCTGGCCGGTGAAATCGACAAGATTCTTCTCAATCTGCGTCCGGGCGAAGAGATAACCGCCGAAACGGTGGAGCGCCTCGTGGGAATCAGCAAGGAATACAACGTTTTCGAGCTGCAGAAAGCCCTGACCCAGCGCGACGTCGTCAAAGCCAACCGCATTGTGGCCTACTTCGGGCGCAATCCAAAAGATAATCCGCTGCCGCCCATGCTGAGTCTGCTGCACCAGTTTTTTTCCAAGGTCCTGATGGTGCAGGCCTCTCGGGACCAGTCGGAGAAGGGACTGGCGGGTTTACTGGGCGTAAACCCGTATTTTGTGAAGGATTACCTGATGGCGGCCCGGGCCTATCCGCTCTGGAAGGTCGCCGCGATCATGGCTTCGCTCAGGAAGGCGGATGCTCTTTCCAAGGGGGTGAATGCGCCCACGCTCTCCGAAGCGGATATCCTGAAACAACTCGTATTTGAAATGCTCCATTAATTGTCTTGCCGGAACCGATCGGCTCACAGAGGCAGGACGAACGCCGGGTTCGTCAAGGCCGTAGCGAATCGGCTCGTTGCAACTCTAACTCCTCTCCCGAAGGCGAACCCGGCCAGCGGTTCATAAAATAAAAATTCTTCCAACGCCGTTGACGGCTTTTCCTCTTCACCGAAAAAACTGGTGCAAAAAGTCGTTGCCAAAACCGGAGAGTTCAGGAGCCGGGTACGCCCGCCGTTGCCGTGGGTCATCCGTGCCCAGCCGTTGGTTGCCTTCAGACGGGAAGCTACTCCGCCACCGGACAGGCTTTAATTAATAGACTTAGTGAGGAATCGAAACCGCAAAAATTGGCGGTTTCCGGCACCTGGGCGGGCCGGGACAAAATAGGACTTCTGACGACGGGTCCTTCAAAAAGCTGCGCCATTGCTCCCCGAATTTGGCAAGTCCGTCAGGGTACGATTCTCCAGTGCTTATACAAGAACTTATCTACTAATGTGTTATTGTTTATGTTCGTCGCCGGGTGGCCCGGTAACGGAAAGCGGAACACTGACCGGAGCCGGGAGGCGCTGAAAGCGGTTTTAACTTTTTCCGGGATTGCGCCTGTGAGGAACGTAGGGAAGGAGCGGTAAAAAAAGGAAAATTTATCAGAATTTTCCAATCCCCGGCCTTGGGCCTGCGGGAGAAAGGCGGGCACAAAAAAAGGTGCACAACCTTTGGGATGTGCACCTGTACGCAGTAGCGGGGACGGGAATCGAACCCGTGACCTCAGGGTTATGAATCCTGCGCTCTAACCATCTGAGCTACCCCGCCGTCATTTGATGGTGCAAAAGTAGCGAAAAAATCAGTTTGTGCAACCTTTTTTTTGATTTTGGCGAAGATTTTGAGCATTTCAAAATTCTGTTACCTTTGCCAACAGACCCTTATTTCCTGTATATGACCAAACAAACGCGCGAAAATGGAGAAATATAAATTTGTTGCTGAATACGAACTGCGTGCTTCCCCCAAAGTCCTATTTCCTTACATCAGTACCGCTTCTGGGCTTTCTCAGTGGTTTGCGTCCCGGGTGAACGTCCTGCCAAATCATCTGTATGATTTTTACTGGGATGACGAAAGCCATCCGGCCCGCCAGGTATCCATCCGGCAGAACAAAAGTGTTCGCTTCGAATTTCTGAACGGCACCGACGGCGAACGGTCCGATAATAACTACATCGACTTTCGCGTTGACGTCAGTGAACTTACCCAGTCCACTTTTCTGCGAATCGTCGACTATTCCGGGAATACCGACGCGGAAGAACTTAAATCGATGTGGCAGGGTTTAATTGAAAAGTTAAAAGAGATTGTCGGGAGTTGATCGCGGATGATAAAAAAGATTGATAAGCTTGTTTTGAAGTCCTTCTGGGGGCCCTTTTTCCTGACCCTCTGTGTCGTCATCTTTATCTTTCTGATGCGGCTGATGATGTTCTATGTCGATCAGTTTGTCTCGAAAGACATCGATTTACTCACCTTTGGGAAGGTCCTTTTTTACTTTAGTCTGAATACTGTTCCCATTGCCCTTCCGCTTGCCGTCCTGCTGTCATCGCTGATGACGTTCGGAAACCTGGGTGAGTTTTTCGAGCTCACGGCCATGAAAAGTGCAGGCATTTCCATGACCCGGATTTTGCGGCCGATTCTGGCCGTGGCCGTTTGCATCAGTGTTTTTTCCTTCTGGTTTAACAACAAGGTGGCTCCCTGGGCCAACCTGAAAGGCTACAGCCTGCTCTACGACATCAAATCGGCCAAAGCTACGCTCAACCTGAAGGAAGGAATTTTTTACAACGACCTGCCGGGTTACAGCATCAAGGCGGACAAGAAGATGAAGGACAATGTGACGCTGAAACGACTGGTGATCTATAAACACCAGGAAAGCGGCGTGCAGACCGGCAACCGGGAAATCATTCTGGCCGATTCGGGCCGGATGTATACCTCTGCCGACAAGCAGTACCTGTTCTTCGAACTCTTCAACGGAAACGATTATACGGAGTACTCCGACAATTCCCGGCCCTCGTTTACCAGTACTGGAGTGTCGGGGGCGCAGTTCCTGCGAAACTCCTTCCGGCACTACAAGCTCGTCATCAGCCTCGCATCTTTCGGGCTGAAACGAACGGATGAGCAGCAGTTCGAGTACCACGAGTACATGAAAAACCTCAACGAACTGTCGGTTCTGACGGATTCGCTGAAAAAAGACTTTAAATCGGCCAGAACCGGCGTCGCTTCGACGTCGCGTCAGTACTACTCCTACCAGTTCAAGCCCGAGCAAACCGTGACGACCCCCAAGCCGATCAAAAGCGGGAAATGGGTGGACTCGGTGCTGGCCCTGCCGCTGAAGCCGCAGACCAGAACAGAAATGCGGGAAATGGCCCTCGGACAGGCACGCAATGTGCTTTCCTTTGCCGAATCGAACGAGGTGTACCTCCGGGAAAAGGAAAAAGTGGTCTTCCGCTATGAACTGGAAAGCCATCACAAGTTTACCCAGGCTATTTCCTGTTTTATCATGTTCCTGATCGGCGCGCCGCTGGGAGCGATCATTAAAAAAGGAGGCTTCGGCGTTCCGGTGCTGGTGTCCATTCTCTTTTTTATCCTGCTCTACGTGCTGACGCTGACCGGGGACAAATACGCCAAGGAAGGGCTGGTTTGGGTGCCGATGGGTGCCTGGCTGGCCAACGCCAGTCTGCTTCCGGTTGGGCTGTTCTTCATGCAGAAGGCGCGCAACGATTCGCGTCTGTTCGACAAGGATGTGTACCTGATCTGGTGGGAACGGCTGCGCGCGGGCCGCTCGCTGCCGTCCTTCGACCTGACCGCTTTTCTGCCGACCCGGCGGCAGGCGCTGGTCTGGGGAGGTGCCGTACTGCTGGCGGGCCTAGGCTGGGCAGGTTACCAGTACCGCTGTACCCTTGTGCCGTCGCTGTGCCGCGAGGAGGTGGTCCTCAAAAATACGCCGGTTCCCGCTACCCCGGCAGAACCCACCGGGGTAGCCGAACCGAAGCGGGAGTCGAATCCGGATGCGAAGGCGAGCCGTCCGGAAAGTGCCCGTACGCTTCCGACAGCGCCCCCGGCCAGTGCCTCCGTTGCCAGGCCGGCCGCAGCCGCCCCGGTCCGCGAAACGGCCAGGGTGGAGGAACGTCCGCAAGCCTCTCTCAAGGCAGAACGGACCATTCCCCTGCGCCTCAAGGCGCCGGAAACGCGTTTACCAAATAATGTTGAGGCGGAGAAATCCAAAACCCGCATTCCACCCGTACGTATAGTGCGCGAGTCGGTAGTGCGTCGGCGGGTAGCCCCCAAACCGGCGGCGGTTGGTCGTCAACCGAAGTCCCGAACGGCGGCGCCTCCCGTTGACCCTTCTGGGGAAAGTGAACTTGAACGGGAGTTGAATAAGAAGTCTGGTCAATGATTGCCAACTTTTATATCGCTCCGTGTTATGAACCGTTTTCTCCCCTTGTGGATGCTGCTTTTGTGCGGCAGCATCCTGGCCGAGGCTCAACCTGCCAGGAACACCCGGCAGGCCATTCAGTTTATCAAACTGGCCAATACGCTTCGCGAACTGGACAAAACGCCGGAGGCCATTGACCTGCTGGTCCGGGCGCTGCCTACCGTTCGCTCCTCGGATTTGTACTGGAGCGCCGTGGGCTACGAACTGCTGGGACTGGCTTATAAAGACCAGGCCGACAGCGCCCGCTCCGTTTACTACCTCACCATTGCCCGTTCCCGGTACGAAAAGCTTCGTTTCGTGGCCAGCGCCTGGGCCGTCAACGAACTGGTTCGGGATATTTCCGGGAAAAACTATTACGCCGGTATCCAGATCGGCTCCTCCCAGGTGAAGCTGGTGATCGCCAAAACCCGGTACGAAACGGACTTTTACGACAAAGACATCAAACTCCAGGCGGAGTTTCCCAATTCCTACTTCCTGGCCAGTGCCAATCCATCGGCGGGCGCGGTTCCGGACCCGATCCGGATCTGCCTCGATTCCATCCAGCGCTATCAGATTCCCCCGGAGCGGGTGTTCATTGCGCTGAGCAGCGATGTCCGCAACAGCCTGGCCGCCAGCCCGGCCCGCCGCAAACAGCTTCACAGCCAGTTGACCAAACTGCTTCCTGCCGGCAATTTCCGGCTCGACACAACGCTTTCGCCTGTTCGGGAGGCCGAACTCTTTACCTTCGGGGCGGTTCCCCGGAAAGTGTGGTCGTCCACGTCCGCCCTGCATCTGGGCAATGAAGTGACCTCGGGCGGGTATTTCGCCGACAGACGCAAATTTCAGCCGGTGAACGTGCCCTTCGGTATTCAGTCGCTGGTGACCGCGATCGATCCCCGGAAGTCCATGAACCGGGACGAATTCCGGCGGGAAGCGCAACGTATAGTGCAGGCCGTCGCGGATACCGCGCTTGTCCGTCGCCTCGGCGGAGCGGATGCCGGGCTGAGGCAGCGGCGAACCGTCGGGTTAGGAGGGGATATTCCCCGGGCGGTCGTTACCTGCCTGCATCCGGAACGGGCGGGCACGACGGCGGTGGTCATTACCCCGGAGGAGGTGGAGCGATTTAAGAAGCTGGCGTTGACGGATTACCAGGCGCTGCTGAAACCTGATCTGAAAGGCGTCCGGGACGCTTCCGTCCGGGCCCGGGCCGAGCGCGATCTGGCCGCACTCCGCGACCAGCTTGGCGAAAAGCAGCTCATCGCCGGGGCGTTATGGCTGGAGGCCGTGATGAAAAGCTACGCCGGTGGCCCGGCCGCCAAGCGATTCGTGTTTATCCGCAATTCGGACGTCGGCTGGGTGACGGGGAAATTCCTGGAGACGATCAGCGGCGAATACGAAGCCGCCATTGCGCAGGGCGACCTGTATACCCGCTAATTCTGGCCAAAAAAACAGCTGAGATTGTAAAAGGAAAGCGAAAAAGTCGTAATTTTGCGATTAAATCTTTTTTATCAATTAATTAAGCTGTCTGACGATGTATTTAAACACCGAGAAAAAGCAAGAAATCTTTGCTTCCCAGGGTTTTCAGAAAAATCCGGGTGACACTGGGTCGGCCGAATCTCAGATTGCTCTGTTCACGTACCGGATCAACCACCTGACGGAGCACCTGAAAGTTCACAAACACGATTATAGCACCCGTCTGGGTCTGCTCAAACTGGTAGGTAAGCGCAGAAGACTGCTGGACTACCTGGTGAAGAAGGACATCAGCCGCTACCGGGCCATTATTGCAGAACTGAACCTGCGTAAATAAGGTAGCCAAAAACGATTATCAGGGAACTTGTCTACAGGTTCCCTGATTTCGTGTTATAAAAGATTAAAATTGTTGCGGTTTAAAGCGGATCGAGAGAAAATTTAGTTGCTGTAAGTAAGACCGCCCTCAGGCGGCATGGATGCCAAGCTGTTGTGTGTTTTAGCTAACGAATATGTCACAAATCATCACCCAAACCATTGCACTTCCCGACGGACGTACGATTACCATTGAAACCGGCAAGCTGGCTCGTCAGGCTGACGGGGCGGTTGTCGTTCGCCTGGGCGATACGATGCTCCTTGCCACGGTAGTGTCGGCCAAGGAAGCCAAAGAAGGCGTCGACTTTATGCCGCTTTCCGTCGATTACCAGGAAAAGTTCGCGGCTGCCGGCCGTATTCCGGGTAGCTTCCAGCGCCGGGAAGGCAAATTGTCCGACCATGAAGTCCTGATCTGCCGCCTCGTTGACCGGGCTCTGCGGCCTATGTTCCCGGAAGATTATCACGCCGATACGCAGGTCAATATTTTGCTGGTTTCCGCCGATGCGGAAGTGCTGCCCGACGCGCTGGCAGCCCTGGCAGCGGCGGCGGCCCTTTCGGTTTCCGACATTCCGTTCAACGGCCCCATCTCGGAAGTCCGGGTGGCCAAAATTGACGGTGAATACAAAATCAATCCGCTGACCTCCGATCTCGCCCGCGCCACCCTCGACGTCATTGTCGGGGCAACCGAGCACGACATCTGTATGGTGGAAGGCGAAATGCAGGAGTGCCAGGAGGCAGAGGTGGTCGAAGCCCTGAAGATTGGCCACGAAGCCATCAAAACCCAGATTGCCGCGCTGAAAGAGCTGGAGGCGAAGACGGGCAAAACGGAGAAACGCGTATACAGCCACGAAACCCATGATGAAGAACTTCGTCAGCTGGTTCACGGGCAGACGTTCGAGAAGGCGCTGGCGGTGGCTAAACAGGCCAATGCCAACAAAAAAGTCCGCAGCGAGTCGTTCAAAGCGGTTTTTGAAGAATTCAAACAGCAGCTGTTCCCCGAAGGAACCGAAGTGGATGCCGCGAAACTGGCCCTGGCCAAGCGGTATTACCATGACGTACAGTGGGAAGCTTCCCGGCGTCTGGTGCTCGACGAGCGCTACCGTCTGGACGGCCGGAAGCTGGACGAAATCCGGCAGATTACCTGCGACGTGGATTACCTGCCGATGGCCCACGGCTCGGCCGTGTTCACCCGCGGGGAAACCCAGTCGCTGACCACGGTGACGCTCGGTACCAAAATGGACGAGCAGATCGTCGACCAGGCGATGTACCAGGGGTATTCCAAATTCCTGCTGCACTATAACTTCCCCGGCTTTTCGACGGGCGAAGTGAAGCCCAACCGGGGACCGGGCCGCCGCGAAATCGGCCACGGAAACCTGGCGCATCGTTCGCTCAAAAAAGTGCTGCCGGCTGATGCCGATAACCCGTACACGATCCGGATCGTGTCCGATATTCTGGAGTCCAACGGCTCGTCGTCGATGGCTACGGTCTGTGCCGGTACGCTGGCGCTGATGGATGCCGGGGTGAAAATCAAAGCGCCGGTGGCGGGTATCGCCATGGGCCTGATTACGGACGAAACCTCCGACAAATACGCCGTTCTGTCCGACATTCTGGGCGACGAAGATCACCTCGGTGACATGGACTTCAAGGTGACGGGTACCGAAAGCGGCATCACGGCCTGCCAGATGGATATGAAGGTCAACGGCCTTTCGTACGAAGTTCTGGCGCAGGCTCTGGAGCAGGCCCGGGCCGGTCGTCTGCATATCCTGGGCGAAATGCAGAAAGCCATCCAGGTGGTTCGTCCGGACCTGAAGCCGCACGCGCCGCGGGCGGTGACGCTGAAAATCGAGCGGGAGTTTATCGGTGCCGTTATCGGACCGGGTGGCAAAGTGGTGCAGGAGATCCAGAAAGAATCCGGCACGACGATCGTCATCGAAGAACGCGACAACGCCGGTTATGTCAGCATTTTCTCAAACAATCAGGAAGGTATGGACAAGGCCCTGTCGCGCGTGCGCGGCATTGTGGCCGTACCGGAAGTGGGCGAAATCTACGACGGCAAGGTAAAGACGATCATGCCGTTCGGGGCGTTTGTCGAGTTCCTGCCGGGTAAAGATGGTCTGTTGCATATTTCCGAGATTAAATGGGAACGGCTGGAGACCATGGACGGCGTTCTGGAAGTGGGAGAGGAAGTACGCGTCAAGTTGATTGAAGTGGACAAAAAAACCGGAAAATTCCGTTTGTCGCGCAAGGCTTTGCTGCCGAAGCCGGTGAACAAAAATCCGTCGTGAGTTGTTAAAATTTTGTGTACAGAATCAAGAAATGATTTCGTTTACACTGAGCAATAGCGAATTCCGTACATGAGACAGCTAAAGATTTCAAAACAAATTACCAACCGCGAAAGCCAATCGCTGGACAAGTACCTCCAGGAGATTGGTAAAGTGGATCTTCTAACCCCGGACGAGGAAGTTCAGCTTGCTCAGAAAATCCGGGAAGGAGACCAGCTTTCGCTGGAACGTCTGACCAAGGCGAACCTTCGTTTCGTGGTTTCGGTAGCCAAACAGTACCAAAACCAGGGTTTGTCGCTGGGTGACCTGATCAACGAGGGTAACCTCGGTCTGATCAAAGCCGCGCAGCGTTTCGACGAAACCCGGGGTTTTAAGTTTATTTCGTACGCCGTATGGTGGATCCGTCAGTCGATTCTCCAGGCTCTGGCCGAACAGTCCCGGATTGTGCGTCTGCCCCTCAACCGGGTAGGCTCGCTGAACAAAATTTCCAAGACGTTCTCGGACCTGGAGCAGAAGTTTGAACGGGAACCGTCACCGGAAGAACTCGCTGCGGTGCTGGACATTACGGCCGCCGAGGTGGTGGATACGCTGAAGATTTCGGGTCGCCACGTTTCCATGGACGCGCCGTTTGTGCAGGGAGAAGAAAACAGCCTGCTGGACGTCCTGGAAAACGACGGAGAGGATAAGCCCGACTCCGGTTTGATCAACGACTCTCTGCGGAAAGAAGTGCAGCGCGCCCTGTCAACGCTCACCCAGCGGGAAGCAGACGTCATTACCCTGTACTTCGGTCTCAACGGCGAACATGCCATGACGCTGGAAGAAATTGGCGAGAAGTTTAACCTGACGCGCGAACGGGTTCGTCAGATTAAAGAAAAAGCCATCCGCCGTCTGCGGCATACGTCGCGCTCCAAAGCACTGAAGACGTATTTGGGGTAAACGGTATATGAGTTTAGGGTTTATGGTTTATCGTTGCTTCGCTGGTTTAGAATGGCGGAGCAACTAAACCCTAAACCCTAAAATTTTGAAAGGCCTCCCGAACAATCGGGGGGCTTTTTTCATGAACAGGCGGTTATCTTTACAGGATTGAAATAACGATACCAATTGTGGCCATTCATCAGCACGTCTTAGCCCTTGTTGAACTTTGCGCCCGGAAGGGCCTCCATCATGCCGTCATTTCTCCGGGTTCGCGCTCGGCACCGCTGACGCTCGCCCTCGCCCGGCATCCGCATATCAAAACCTACGTGGTTGCCGACGAGCGGTCCGCCGGTTTTATCGCGCTTGGGCTGGCCCAGCAGCTTCGGATGCCGGTCATCGTGGTCTGCACCTCTGGCAGTGCCGTGTACAACCTGGCCCCGGCGGTGGCCGAAGCTTACTTTCAGGAAACCCCGCTGTTGCTGCTGACCGCCGACCGGCCAAAGGAATGGATTCACCAGCTCGACGGGCAGACAATCTACCAGCAGGATATTTTCGGCAAGCACGTCCGGTACAGCGCCGAACTGCCGGCCGACTACGGCCATCCGGATGCGGCCTGGGCGGCGGAACGAATTGCCAACGAAGCAATCAACCAAAGCCTGCTGGCCCCGCGTGGCCCGGTCCACCTGAACATCCCCCTCCGCGAGCCGCTGTATCCCGTCGAGGGAGAAGCCTATCAATTTCCGGCCGTTCGGGAAATCGAGCAGCTGACTTCGGTGCCGGCTTTAGCGCCATCGACCTGGCACCGCCTGCAGGAGGAGTGGGAGCGGGCCGACCGGAAGCTAATCGCCGTAGGCCAGCACCGGTCCGACGGCGGTTTAAGAAAAGTGCTGGCGCAGCTGGGCGACGAATGGGCAGTTCCCATCCTCGGGGACAGTATCGCCAACCTGGGAAGTGCGGGGCCGTTCATTGGCGCGCAGGATGTGTTCATGGGAAACCTCCCGGATGCCGCCGCCGCCGACTTGCGCCCCGATCTGCTGATTACCTGCGGGCAGTCCTTTCTTTCCAAAGGGTTCAAGCAGTTTCTGCGGAAATACAAGCCCCGGCAGCACTGGCATATTCAGGCCGCTGGCCCGCTTGCCGACCCGTTCCAGACCGTAACGATGCTGATTCCGTATGAACCGCGGCTTTTCTTCCAAAAGCTTTTCGAAGACCTGGATTTTCAGCGGATGAAAGAGGGGGATGAAGAGGTGGACCCCGTTTTCCGGAATGCCTGGCTGGCCAAAGAGCAAGCCTCCCGCCGCTTTATGCACCAGTTTCTGAATCGGGAGGAAACCTTCTCGGAATTCGGGGCCGTTCGTCAGGTGCTGGAGGCACTGCCCGGGAATAGCCAGTTGCACGCCGCCAACAGCATGCCGGTTCGGTATGTCAACCTGTGCGGCGTCGGGGAGTCGGTCGAGGTGTTTGCCAACCGGGGCACAAGCGGCATCGATGGCTGTCTGAGTACCGCGGTGGGGGCGGCGCTGGCCAGCCCGGATACGTTGGTGACGGCCCTGATTGGGGACGTGGCGTTTTTTTATGACCGCAACGCCCTCTGGAACGCCCACGTCCCGGCCAATCTGCGCATCGTGCTGCTCAACAACCACGGGGGAAACATCTTCCGGATTATCGAGGGACCTTCCCGACAGCCGGAACTGGAGACCTTTTTCGAAACGCCCCATTCGTTTTCCGGCGAAAACACCGCCCGGGACGCGGGAGTTGGTTACCAGCTGGCCGCCGGTTTTGAGAGCCTCCCGGCGGGTCTGGACTGGTTGTACGCCCCTTCCACTTCGGCGCGGCTTCTGGAAATTCAAACCGACCGGGCGGTCAACGCGGAGGTCTTTGGCCGGTATCGGGAAGGGGCAAAGGCTCTGTTCTAGCGGCAGAACTGCCGGCGGTACTCCTGCGCCAGCTCGTCGCCTCCTTTTGCTCCAAGCTCCCAGGTTTTGCAGGCCTGGGCGAGGTTATTGGCCGCCCGAAGCGCCTGACCCAGGTAGGCATAGACGTTCTCGACGGATGGGTCCAGCTTTTCGGCCTGCTGCAACCGGGGCAAAGCCTGCTGCGGCTGGTTTTTTTGCAGGAAGTAAAGGCCTTCGTTGCGGTGCGCCCACCCATTCCGGTCGTCGAGGGAAAGCGAGCGGCGAATGAGGACAATGGCTTCCTCGGGACGGTTCATCTGAAGCAGCAGGTACCCTTTGTTGTTCAGGTAATAGGGCTGGCCGGGGTTGAGGCGCAGGGCCTGGTCAATGAGCTTTAAGGCGGGGTCGTATTCCTTTTTGCGGGTCAGCAGGAGACTCAGGTTATTGAGGGCAAAATCCTGCCTGGGATTAGCCGCTACCGCCGCCCGGAAATCGGCCTCAGCCAAATTGTATTGTTTCTGCTGGAAAAACAGAACACCCCGGTTGGTCAGGGCGTCCGCGTTGGACGGCTGCAGGCGGATGGCCCGGTCGTAGGCGGCCTGCGCCGCGGACAGGTTGTTCTGCCGAACCAGCACATCGCCCAGCCGGACGTGGTAGAAGGAAGAGTCTGCATAAACGGACTTGATTTTTTCCAGATCCTGCCGACTCTCGGAGGGGCTATTCCGGTCGAGCAGGACTTCGGAACGGTTGAAATAAGCTTCCCAGAATTCGGGGTCAACCTCGATCGCCTGGTTATAATCGTCCAGGGCGCCCGGCAGATCGCCGATCCGGTAACGGGCCAGTCCCCGGTTGTTGAGGGCATCCGCAAAGTCCGGTTTCTTTTCCAGCGCTTCGTTGTAAAACTTAATGGCTTCCCGGTATTCGCCGGTTTGAAAGGTCCGGTTGGCCCGCTGGAAAAACCGGACCGCATCGTCTTCCTCCGTGTCGGAACAATTGGTGAGCAGCAGCAGACTGCACAGAATGAAATTAAGGCGGAGCAAAGTGAACGGACGCATGACTCGGGAAGATTTTGGCGTAAATTTGAATCATTTTGCTTGAAATACCAATCATCTAACGGTGTTAACCAGCCCCTATGCGTTATTTAAAGGACATTCCGCATCCCCAGTTAAAGATGGGTCTTTTCGCCTGGAACGGCAAATACATCCTCAAAGTGGAGGTGGGGATGTACGAACAGACCTATAAAATCAGTGAAATGGACGTGTCGTCTGAGGAGGAAGTGGTGACGCTGCTCGATGGGCCGTTCCTGAAAAAGGTAGCGGAGCGCTTCGGACAGATGCACGGCGACTTTATGGAAAGCGCGGAACGGAACGGAATCGTGCTCTAACCAAAAACGTCTGCCTGCCTGAGCGAACCAGGTAGGCAGACGCACCATAAGCTTTCCCTATTGGTCTCCGGTGTGGAGCCATTTGGCATAAAGGGCCTTCTGACCGGCTGTCGGATTAGCGACCGGAACCAGCTGGAAGTTTACCAGCGGATTGGTGGCGAGTTTCACGCTCAGCGTCCGGGGCAGGCCATTCCGGCTTACCTGAATGCTGACCGCATCGCCGGGCTTGAAACTTCCCAAAGCGCTGTTGAGGTCGGGCCCCGGTTTAGTGCCGTTGAGGGAGACCAGTTCATCACCGACGTTAATTCCGTCGTTCCAGGCAGGGGAGTCCCGGCGGACGGAGGTTACGAAATGGCGTCCGTCTACCACGCGCGTGGTGGCCCCGAGGAATACGGCGTTTTTGGTGGTGCTGACATCGTCCAGACGCAGTCCGACCGGGGCGAAGAAAGCGTTGTAGTCGATGGGGTCCGTGCTGAACACGTATTTCCGGAAAAAGTCGCTCATGTTCCGTCCGGCCACCCGGCTGGCGGCCTGTTCGAATTCCTCATCGGTGAACCCGCGCTTTTGTTTTTTGTAATACTCCTCGTAGAGCGACTTCATGAGGTCGTCCAGATTCCGCTGGCCGTTGGTTGCCGACAGGATGGCCAGATTCAGCAGGCCCCCCAGCACGGCCCCCTTGTCGTAATAAGAGATGATGCTGTTGACGGAGTTTTCGTTAGGCCGGTAGTACTTGATCCAGGCATCCTGGCTCGATTCGGCCACGGACTGCACGCGGTTGCCCGGCTGGTTCTCGATCCGGGTAATCTCGGAAGCGGTAATCTTCAGAAACGCATCGGGCGCAATCAGACCGGCGCGGCGGAGGATGTAGTCCTGGTAGAACGAGGTGATGCCCTCGGCCACCCACAACTGCGTCGTATAATTTTCGTTCTCGTAATCAAAAGGCCCCAGCGCCCGCGGACGAAGGCGCTTGACGTTCCAGAGGTGGAAATATTCGTGAGCCGCCAGACTGAGGAAGCCCTGGTACGATTCCGGACGGCTGTAGGCATTCCGGGTAACCTGCAGGGTGGTCGAATTCAGGTGTTCCAGACCGCCGCCGCCCGTGGGCGTGTGGTGCACGATAAACGTGTAGTCCTTACAGGGCTGCTCCCCGAAAACACTCGTGGCGGTTTCGCAGACTTTCTTCAGGTCCGCCGCCACCTTCTGCTCGTCATACGTCGTTTCTCCAAACATCGCGACCGTGTGGGGAACGCCCGCGGCCGTAAAGCGAAAGGTCTTCTGGTTGCCGACCTCGATCGGGCTATCGACCAGCACATCAAAGTCCGGCGCTTCAAACGTATTGGCCTGTCCCGGGACGGCGGGCAGACCCGTCGAGACCTTTTTCCAGTCCGTATAGGGATTGACGACAACGCGGTGGGGCTGGCTGCGCAGCCCGTCGACGAAAAGAAAGATGCTGGCGCCGTTGAAGTAGCCGTGATCGGCATCCACATGACTCGTCCGGACCGACAGTTCGTTGGCGTAGACCTGATACTGGATCGTGATCGCTTCCTGATTGGTAAAGATCCGCCAGGTGTTCTTGCGGATTTTATCGGCTTTCACGGGCTTTCCGTTGACCAGCGCGCGGAAGCCCTCCACGTTTTTGGCGTACTCCCGGATGAGGTATGAACCGGGTGTCCAGACGGGCATTTTAACGTCTACATACCCGTTCTTTTTGACGTTGGTAACCGCATCGGAGGCCACCAGACGCATTTCTACCTCGGCATAGTGGGTCTGGGGCTTAGGCATCGACAGGATATAGGTAATGGGAGCCGCCGGAGGAAGTTGGCCCTCATGTCCGTAAGCGGATGCTAGCAGGAACCAGCATAAAAAGAGCAGGCTTACTGTTTTTTTCATACGGAAAAGCACGTACTTTCGTTTTTAACGTGTCAGAAATTGTATTATTTGGCTACGAAAGTAAAGACCTTCTGACGCAATACCAAACCGGCAAACGGGTATATTGTTACCGGAACGGCTTACTTGTTTTGATCAACCTGTTCATTGTCAACACCTCATAATATGAAATTGTCTCCCCGCAATCTTGCGGTAATTTTATCCTGCTGCGCGTTACCCTTTTCGCTGCAGGCTCAGCGCACCCTGAGTTATACGGAACCTGACCGCCATTACCGGAATGGCATCGAATGGTTTGAAAAAAATAATTATGCTGCGGCCCGGGAAGAGTTTCAGCAGTACCTCACCTCGCGGCGCAGCGTTCTGAATACCGGCGACCTCAACGCCGTGAACGCGGAGTACTACCTGGCGCTTTCGGGCCTGTACATGGATCTGCCCGGCGCGGAGGTGCAGGTGGATCGTTTTGTCAAAACGAATACGACCCATCCCAAAGCGGCCCAGTTGTTCGGGGATCTGGGAGAATACTACTTCTATAAAGGAGACGTCGACAAGGCCATTACGTTTCTGGAAAAGGCGGTCCGGCAGAACCAGAATTACGCCCGGGCCGCGCAGAACAAATACCTGCTGGCGATGGCCTACTACGGCAAGCAGGATTTCCGGCAGGCGTTGCCGCTGCTGAACCAGATCAAACAGGATACCGGTCTCGACCAGGCTCCGGCGGCTTCCTACTATGCGGGGGTGATCAATTTCCGGAACGGCAACTTCGCCGAGGCGCTGTCGGACTTCCGGCGCGTGGAAAAGAATCCGGCGTATCAGAACGATGTGCCAAACTGGATTGTGCAGTCCCTGTACAAAACCGGGCGGTACGACGAACTGCTGACCTATGCCGAGCCGTTGCTGGCCCGCAACCGGGCCAATGCGGCGCAGTTGGCCGATGTGGCCCTTTTTACGGGCGAAGTGTATTACAACAAAGGACAGTTTGCCAAGGCGATACCGTACTACCGCCAATATTCGAATACCAAAGGCCGGAGCGTTCCGCCGCCCATCCAGTTTCGCCTGGGGGATGCGCTCTATAAAACCGGGGATTATGCCGGGGCCATCAATTCCCTGAAGAACATCTCGGCGGGGAAGGATACGGTGGCGCAGTATGCCGCCTATCGGCTCGGGGTCAGTTACCTGCAGACCAACAACCCGAATTATGCCCTGAATGCGTTTGATCAGGCCGCGCGGCTGACCTTCAACAAACCGATTCAGGAAGAATCCGCCTTTAACCACGCCAAGGTTCAGCTGGACCTGAACAATGGGGCCGAGGCGGCCCGCGAACTGACGGACTTCCTGAAGAAGTATCCCAACAGTTCCTACGAAAACGAAGCCAACGAACTGATCGGGGAGGCGTACTTTGCGTCGAACAACTTCCCGGCGGCAATCTCCTACATTGAAGGACTGCGCCGGCGGACGCCTAAAATCAACGCCTCCTACCAGCGGGTCACGTATAACCAGGCCGTTAACGATTTCAATGCGGAGCGGTACGACGCGGCCATCACCAATTTTGACAAATCCCTCAGGAATCCGGTCGACGCGGACCTGCGCAACAGCGCCCAGTTCTGGAAGGGAGAATCGTTTTCGGCCCAACAGAAGTATAATGACGCCATTCCGCTCTATAATCAGGTCATCAAGGCGGGAAACGGAGAACTGGCCACCAAAAGCCTGTATGCTCTCGGATACGCGTACTATAACCAGAAAGATTACAGCCGGGCGGGTACGTACTTCCGCGATTACATCAGCCGGGCCGGTCGCGGCGGAGATCCGCAGACCGTCGAGGACGCGACGGTCCGGGTAGCGGATAGTTACTTCGCCTCCAAGAATTACAACGAAGCCATTCGGTACTACGACCAGGCCATCGCCCAGGGGCGCATTGACCGGGATTATGCCACCTATCAGAAAGGACTCATTCTTGGGTTTATGGATCGGGTTACCGAAGCGAAGAACCTCTTCGAGCAGGTCGTCACCCGGTACCCGACCTCCCGGTACGTGGACGACGCGCTTTTCCAGATGGCGAACGTCGATTTCGAGAAGAGTTCGTACCAGTCGGCAATCCGCGGCTTCACGCGGCTGATCAACGAAAAGCCCAAAAGTTACCTCATTCCCCAGGCGCTTCTGAAGCGGGCTACCGCCTACGGAAATCTCCAGACCTACGAACCGGCGGTTCAGGATTACAAGCGGATTCTGGATCAGTACGGCAACAGTCCGGCCGCGGCGAGTGCGCTCATCGGGTTGCAGAACGCTCTGAGCGATGCGGGCAGAGGCGAAGAATTCGGGAGCGTTGTCCGGGATTACAAGAAACAGAACCCGGGCAGCTCAGATTTACAAAAGGTTGAGTTTGAGAATGCTAAAGGTCTGTACTTCAATGAGAAATACGCTCAGGCTGTGCAGGCGCTTACGGCCTTTATCGATGATAATGCCGGTAGTCCGCTGATTTACGAAGCGCGGTATTACCTGGCGGATTCGTATTTCCGGTCCAACGACCCGACCAATGCCCTGCGGTTTTATTACCAGGTCATCAGCGACAACAAAACGGATTTTGTCAGCCGTGCCGCCGCCCGCGCCGCCGACCTGGAAAGAGGGCAGAAGAACTATCCGAAGGCCGTCCAGAACTACCGAATTGTGCAGGCGCAGGCCGCCAGCAAGGCCGATCAGGTAACCGCCACGCTCGGCCTGATGGATACCTATTTTGCGATGGGGCGATACGACAGTACGCAGGTGTATGCCCGTGAGGTGCTTCAACTGGGGAACACGGTTCCGGGGGCTACCAACCGGGGTCAGCTCATGCTCGGCAAAGCCGCCTACCAGAAAGGAGAATATCCCCGGGCGCTGGAGGAGTTTGAGAAGACGATCCGTCTGGCCAAGGATGACAACGGGGCGGAAGCCAATTACTGGATCGGAGACATTCAGTACAAGAATAAAAAGCACAAAGAGTCGATCCAGACCCTGCTTCGTTTCAACGCCGATTTTGCGGAACAGGAATACTGGAAAGGCAAAGGCTTTATTCTGGTGGCGGACAATAACGTAGCGCTGAATGAACTGACCCAGGCTAAAGCCGTTCTGAATTCGATCATTGAAAATTCAACCTTACCCGAAATCGTTCAGGAAGCCAAGCAGAAACTGGCCGCTCTGGAAGAAAGAAAATAGAGACTCTATCCCATGCTCATTGATATTCGTTCGTACGTAGCCCGTACCGCCCTGCTCCGGGCGGCCTGTTTTTCGCTGGTGGCGGGTTGCCTCTATCTAATGCCTTCTGAAGTCCGCGCCCAGCAGCCCGGACGACCGACCCCGCCGCGGCAGGGAGAAATCGACAACCAGGAGATCACCATCGAGAAAAACCGCAAGATTGAACTGCCCGCCGCCAACCGGGTCTTCAACAAAATTCCTTCCCTGAAGGCGAACCCGGACCAGAAGAAGGTGACCTACGAGTTTACCGACCGACCGCTGGCCGTGGGCGATCCGAGGTTGTCGCCTGTGGCTTTGCCGGTTCAGTCCGGCAAAGCGGAGAATACGCCGCTTTTCAACAACTACGTGAAGCTGGGGGCCGGTAATTACGGTTCCTTCCTCGGAGAAGCGTTCGGGAGCACGGCGGTGTCGGAAAACATCATGGTCGATGGCTCTTTTCGGCATTTATCGTCGTCCATTGGTCCGGTGGATGGGAAGAATTCCGCAACCAGCGAGAACCGTCTGAAATTGAACGGCGCCTATCTGACCAATTCGGCGCAGATTACCGCCAACCTGGGTTACGACCGGGATGCATTCTACTTCTACGGCTATCGGCGGCCCCGCGAGGTAGACCGGGATACCATTCGGCAGACGCTCAATACGGTCAACTTCCGGATCGGGATCGAAAACACGGAGCCGGAAAACCTGATCGATTACTCGCTGAAAACCGGCATCACGTCGTTCCGGGACCGTTACAACGCTTCCGAGACGGACTGGGCGACCAATTTCAACGGGTCGGTCGGCATTACCGAAAAGTTTATCGCCCTCATTGCCGCGGATGCTTTCGTGACGCAGCGCACGGATGGTCCGGTGGATAACCGCAATCTGTTCCGGGTCAAACCGACCTTCAAGTACAGTACCTCCCTGCTGACGGTCACCGCCGGCGTCAACGCCGTGAACGAAACCGACCGCCGACTGGGCATCAACCGGACCCGGGCGTTTCCCGTGGTTGAACTCGACGTAGTTCCGGTGGGGAGCTTCCATTTTTTCGCGGGCGTGGATGGGGATATTGCCCGAAATACGCTGCGCAGCCTGCTGAACGAAAACCGCTGGCTTTCGCCGCAGGTGGTTCTGGCCAATACGGAGAAGACGCTGGATCTCTACGGCGGTTCGAAGGGCGACCTGGGCGGAGGATTTACCTATGAAGCCAAGGTTTCCTACGGGCAGTACCGTAACTTTTACGCCTTCAACAATACCTGGGCGGATACCTCGCGTTTCTCAGTCCTCTATGACGGGGGAAATGCCCGGGTCCTGAACATCTCCGGTCAGCTGGGTTACACCTATAAGGACCTGTTCCGGTCAACCCTGAAAGTGGATGTGTACGACTATGCCCTTAGCCGCCTGGAGGAGGCCTGGCACCGGCCCCGGCAAACGGGCGTCTGGTCGAATTCACTGATCGTCAACAAAAAGCTTTTCGTCACCACGGATTTGTACCATTACAGCGGGATCCGGTCGAAGAACTTTGCGAGCGGACGAGTGGTAACGTTGCCGGCTATCTGGGATCTGAATATGAAGATTGATTACTTCCTCGGCAAGCAGGTCTCTGCTTTTGTGTCGTTAAATAACATCCTCGGAAAAAATTACGAGCGCTATTTGTATTATCCTCAACAGGGGCTTAACTTTCTCGGCGGAGTTTCCTACTCGTTCTGATGCCTAACCCGACTGCCATGCTACCTGTATCGGATTATATCAAAAAGCTGCTGTTCCAGTATGACTGTGTGGTTGTGCCGGAACTGGGCGGCTTTATCCTTCGGCATTTGCCCGCGGAGTTTGCCGAGGGTATGGCAATGTACCTGCCGCCGCGGAAGAAAGTCGCTTTCAATGCCGCTCTAAAACTCGATGACGGCCTGCTGATCAGCTACATGATGCTGCACGAGTCCTGCTCCCGCGAGGAGGCGCTGAGGCACATTCGGGCGTTTGTGGAGGAAATCAAAACCCAGATCCGGAATGCGGGCTCGTTTCAGCTGGAAGGGGTTGGGCTCTTTACTCATAACGAAGAAGGACACCTGCAGTTCGATCCCGAATTACGGCATAACTTTCTGGGCGAATGCTTCGGGTTTCAGCCTGTTCCGGCCGCTGCCGTGGCGGTGCCTGTGGAAGAAAGTGTCACTCCCGGAGAAACCGTGAAGGAAGAAGCAGAGGCGACGGTTCTGGAACATCCGGCCCTGCGGACGGTCCGGGCGCCTTACTGGCGCTGGGTCGCGGCGGTCCTGCTGGTCGGGTCTGTGGGGGTGATGAGTTACTTTACGTTTAGCCGTGTCCCGGGCCAGCTGGCTTCCAGCCTGAACCCGTTTGATCTGGTCTGGACGGTTCGTGATTTGTCTCCCGCTGTTCAGGAAGAAAAGCCCGCCGCTCCGGTGGTTAAAAAGATACCGGTCAAAGCAGCATCCGTTCCTGTGGCAGCCGAACCCGTCGTGGTCAAGCCCGTAGCTTCAGCACCCGTACCGTCGGTGGTATCGGCGGCTCCAGTAATAAAGGCCGTGCCTGTCGGGACGCCGGACGTCGTTAAGCCTGCCGAGACCCTTAAATTCAGGTACCTGGCCATCGCGGGGAGCTTTTCGAGTAAGAAGAACGCGCGGAAGTTTCAGCGCCAGCTCCGTCGCAAAGGATACGAAACCGCATTCATCGTTAATCCGGAAGCAAAAAGGGGCTTGATCAAAGTAGCGGCCTTTGGATTCAACAAACGGTCGGAAGCAGAAGCGGATCTGGCCCGGATTGCCGAATTCACGGGAACAGAAGCGTGGATCAGCCGAAATTAAGAAGCAGACATCCTGATTTTTCGATAAAGGAAAGGCATTCTGACGAGTGCCTTTTTTTTGTTTGGAACAGAAACGCTTAATTTCGCTTTGTTTTTGCAGCAGACTAAAGAAACACGCAACTGGATGAATAACCGAATCTTTCTGGAAAACGAAAAGAAGTACCAATTGACAGCACTCGCGGGGGCCGGATTGGCCTGCGGGCTCGTTTTCCTCCTGCTGTTTCTGGTCACTCTGTCCGGAACCGTACCGGTGCCGCCTGTCATTGAGTTTGTGGAAGTCAATTTCGGGACGGACGATGTCGGCAGCGGTTCCCTCCAGACGCTGAATAAGGCCAGTGATTCGCCTAATCCCGAAAATGTGAAACGGGAGGAGGACGTCCCGAACCCAAAAGTAACGACGACTTCCCGGGTTGAAAAAATACCTCCCGCTCCGGTGCCCGTTGTTGAAAAAGCCCGGCCCTCCCGGGTGATTACCGAAAAGCCGGACATCGCCTCCAAAGTTGAAAGCCCGGTCACGACACCCGAGAAGGCCGAACCGAAAAAGATAGTGTCGAGCGCTCCCAAACCTTCGCCCGCTCCCCCGCGCGTCGAGCCGGTTGCCCGTCCGAAACCGAAAGTGGATAACAGCGCCCTTTTTAAGCGTTCGGGATCGGCCGGGTCCAATGGCACCGCGGGTCGTGGAGCCGGCGTGGGCGGAAACAATAACGGCGACAACGCCTCAGGAGTAGGCGATAAAGGAAATCCGGAGGGGAAAGTAGATGCAAAAAGCCTGTACGGTGCTCCGGGCGGCACGGGTTCGGGGGTGTCTCTGAATATTTCCGGTTGGGGGTTGGGCAGTCGTCCCCAGGTGGATGACGATTCGGACGAAACGGGGAAAATCGTTTTTCAGATAAAAGTGGACGACCGGGGCGATATTCTGTCGGTCCGGACGATGGAGACCACCGTGAGTGCGGCGGTAGTGGAGGTTTATAAACGGGCCGTTCAGCGCGTTCGCCTGGTGCCCAAGTCCTCCGTCACGCCGCCCGTTTCAACCGGAACCATTACCTTTATTATCAAATCCAAGTAAATTTGCCGAATGACCTATTCGGAAAGTATCGAATACCTGTACAGTCGACTCCCGGTTTTTCACCGGGTAGGTGCCAAAGCCATTAAGCCGGGACTGGGCAATATCATCCGGCTCTGCCAGGCGCTGGGTAATCCGCAGGAAAAACTAAAGTATATCCACGTCGGAGGAACGAACGGGAAGGGCAGCTCTTCCCATCTGCTGGCGTCCGTACTGCAATGCGCGGGGTACCGGACCGGGCTTTATACCTCTCCCCATCTGAAGTCTTTTACCGAGCGAATCCGGATTAACGGCGTATCGATCGCCGAGGAGCGGGTCGCGGAGTTTGTGAAGCGGCATCAGAACCTGATCGAAGAGATTGAACCTTCTTTCTTCGAGATAACCCTGGCCCTGGCTTTTGACGAATTTGCGCGGCAGCAGGTAGACATTGCCGTGATGGAGGTAGGACTGGGCGGGCGTCTTGATTCAACCAACATCATTACTCCGGTGGTCTCGTTGATTACCAACATCGGCTGGGACCACGCGGATGTGCTGGGGGATACCCTCGAAGCGATCGCCTTTGAAAAAGCCGGCATCATCAAGCCAAATGTTGCAGCCGTGATCAGCCAGCGAAGCAGCGACACCGATTTTGTTTTTCAACAATCCGCTAATGAAAAAGGGGCGAGGCTTCTCTTTGCCGAGGATGTTTACCGGGTAGTACCTGCTACCGGGGCGCCTGTTTTGGATACAAGGCGTTTCGAGGTCTGGAAGCAGGGGGAGCCGTGGGGTGAAATCGAATCAGGCTTACTGGGGGAGTATCAGCAACGCAATCTGGGTGGGGTTCTGGCTACGCTTGACGAAATACAGATGGTTTATCCGGTCCCCAGGGAGGCCATACTGAAAGGCGTTCGTGAAGTCGTGTCGCTGACCGGTCTGAAAGGGCGATGGCAGATTCTGCAAAAGGAGCCTATGGTGATTTGTGACACCGCCCATAACGAACCGGGCCTTTCTTCGGTGTTTTCAGCGCTCTCACGGCTTTCTTTTTCCGGACTGCATATTGTGGTGGGGTTTGTGAAAGATAAGGACCTGGAGCGGGTTATAGCTCTTTTTCCGGAAGAGGCGACGTATTATTTCACCCAGCCCCGGATTCCCCGGGCGTTGCCTGTTCAGGAACTGGCTCAAGTCATGGCCGCAAGAGGGTTGGCCGGCTCTTTGTATGCGGATGTAAATGAGGCCCTGGAAGCGGCAGTATCCCGGGCTGGTAACAATGATTGTATCCTGGTCACGGGTAGTACGTACCTGGTGGCTGAATTAAACAAGTTATAACGTGGGTAGATTGAAGTTAATGCGGTTCGAGCAGAACCGGATGAGTCCTAATGTCATAGAGTTTGGGAAACCTTTGTTTGAAACGGTCAGGGGCCGGTGGAGGACCGAGGTATTTAAAAATGAAAACCCCGTAGTGCTTGAACTGGCTTGCGGAAAAGGGGAGTATACCGTTGGATTGGGTCGGCATTACCGAAACATCAATTTCATCGGGATCGACCGGAAAGGGGATCGTCTTGCCCGGGGAAGCCAGAGTGCTCTGGCGGAGGGCCTGGACAATGTGGCATTTCTGCGCTGCGATATTCTGCAACTGGAAGACTTCTTCGGTCCCGGCGAAGTGGATGAGATCTGGATTACGTTTCCCGACCCGCAACCGAAGCAGAAGAAAGAGAAAAAGCGGTTAACCAATCTAAGATTTCTTCAGATCTACAGCAACATCCTCAACGAATCGGGAATCCTCCATCTGAAGACCGACAACACTGATTTTTTTGAATACAGTCTGGAAATGTTGCCGACCGCCGGTTTCAAGAAGCTGGAGGCTACTTTTGACCTTTATTCGACCGAACTGGCTTCCATTCATCTGGGAATCAAAACCAAGTATGAGGAAATCTTTTCCTCCCAGGGGCATTCCATCAAGTACCTCCAGTTCCAGAAATAAAGAAGGCGGCCTTTGAGGCCGCCTTCTCACTTATTGTACAATACCTAACCGATTAGGCCAAACGCGCGATGAGGTCAGCGATCCGGCTTGAATAACCGAACTCGTTGTCATACCAGCCTACCACTTTCACGAGCGTACCGTTTGCGCTGGTCAGCTTCGAGTCAAAGATGCAGGAGTGGGGGTTGCCTACGATGTCGGTAGATACAATTTCGTCTACACAATACTCCAGAATGCCTTTCATCGGGCCTTCCGCAGCGGCCTTAACGGCATTGTTAATTTCTTCAACCGTAGCTTCCCGCTTCAGGATAACCGTAAAGTCCGTGATCGAACCGTCGGGGACAGGTACGCGCATCGCGTTGCCGTCGAGTTTGCCTTTCAGGTGAGGCAGGACGAGTCCAACGGCTTTAGCAGCGCCCGTTGAGGTCGGTACGATGGATAAGGCAGCAGCACGGGCACGACGCAGATCCGAGTGGGGAGCATCCTGAAGGTTCTGGTCTGCCGTGTAAGCGTGGATGGTTGTCATGTACCCTTTTTCAATTCCGAACGTATCGTCCAGAATTTTCGCCATCGGGGCAAGACAGTTCGTCGTGCAGGAAGCGTTGGAAACGATGGTTTCAGTTCCCGTCAGCGTATCGTCGTTTACTCCCAGTACTACCGTCGGGATGTTTCCCTTTGCAGGGGCGGAGATAACCACTTTCTTGGCACCGGCAGTCAAGTGTTTGCCTGCACCGGCTTCGTCCACGAAACGGCCGGTAGACTCAAGAACCACGTCGCAACCTAACTGAGCCCAGGGTAGGTTCTGGGGATCACGCTCTGCATACGCATGGATACGGACACCATTTACGGTAATGCTATCGCTATCGGAAGTTACGGTTCCGTTGAACTTGCCATGAATGGAATCATATTTCAAAAGATGGGCTAAGGTCGCATTATCGGTAAGGTCATTGATAGCGACAATTTCAACATTTTCTTTTTCTAACAGCCGACGAAAGGAGAGACGGCCAATACGACCGAATCCATTAATGGCAACTTTAATTTTGCTCATGGTAGAAAGAATTGAGTGACGGGGCAAATTTACGACTTGTCATTAAAAAAGACAGAAAAAATGCAGGGAAGAAAGAGATGAAGACAATAAACAGAGCGCATTACATTAGTATTTTAGTAATTAGTATTAGCAAGGTTAGATCACAAAATTAGTATTTAGTTGTATTGATTAGTAATATGCTAATTAAGTTGCTGCTTTATACTAATTATAATAGTATTATGTTTGGTATTTACTAACTATTTATTTATTGTTGAATCCTATCTGAATCTGGTTATATATAAGATCAATTATTTCTGCCATGTATTACACGCTATAGGTACATGTTTCAGCTATAAACAGGATAACTATATGCCTTTAGACTGCAGGAGTGCGTAGGGCTAAAATTTTTTTCCAGGTATAATCATTTTATACCAGGCTCCGATCATTGGCTTAGAACGATCGGGGAGAGACGTAGAGCCGCTCTTTCATGACGCTTGACACAATAGTTCTTTTCCGTTGGAGAAGCCTGCCAGCGCGCTTTAAAAGACGGACGTTTAGATTCTGGCTTTATAATTTTTCTCTCTTATTCAAAACCACTTAAGTGGTTTTTTTATTTATATATAATAGACAGATAGAAGAAAGAAAAGATGGGCTGATAGGAGAATGTCGTTGCGCTGGCCGCTATGATCAGGATCTAGACCAAGATCATTTCAACCGTTCATCTTTTCTCTTTATTCTGTAATTGGTGTGTTTAATTGAGCTGGAATGGATAGCGAAGAAAAGAATGGTCAAATATTTCCAAAAGGTATACGTATATTTGATCATGTTTTCGAGCTGGCTTTTATAAAGCGGCTTAACTCAGGCATCGAGCTTTCTGGACGTATCCAATAATCTTCTATAATGAATTCATAACTTTTACGCCTGAAATATTTTATAAGTCAAAAGCGTAACTAACTGGTTATGAGTTTGTTTATCTAACTTGTCAAAAGTAAAAATTCTTCCTGTTTATATAATTATTTTGTCTTTATGTTGAAAAGCCAAATTGAAAATATTTGGGATGATCGGGAACAGCTGAAAAGACCCGAATCTGTTGCTGCCGTCGCCGAAGTCATTGCATTGCTTGATGAAGGCCAGCTTCGCGTTGCAGAACCGAAGCAGGATGGATCTGGATGGCAGGTGAATGACTGGGTTAAAAAAGCCATTCTTCTTTACTTCCCGTCCCAGCAAATGAAGGTTTCGGAGGTGGGAATTCTTGAGTTTTATGACAAGATTCCTCTGAAAACAGATTATAAAAGGAGAGGGGTTCGGGTCGTTCCGCCGGCCGTTGCGCGCTATGGTTCCTATATTAGTCCGGGTGCGATTCTCATGCCTTCTTATGTCAATATCGGGGCGTATGTAGGCGAAGGGACTATGGTGGATACCTGGGCAACTGTAGGCAGTTGTGCCCAGATCGGGAGTGATGTCCACCTGAGTGGAGGTGTCGGTATTGGGGGTGTCCTGGAGCCGCCTCAGGCAGCCCCGGTGATCATCGAGGATGGCGCCTTCATTGGCTCCCGCTGTATCGTAGTGGAAGGAGCCTATATAGGAAAGCGTGCGGTTCTAGGTGCGGGAGTCACGATCACCGGCAGTTCCAAAATCATTGATGTGACAGGCAGCGAACCGGTCGAGTACAAAGGATATGTTCCCGAAAACTCGGTTGTCATTCCGGGCAGCATCCCGAAAGAGTTTGCTGCGGGTACGTTTCATGTTCCCTGTGCCCTGATCATCGGCAAACGAAAAGCTTCTACCGATTTGAAAACTTCGCTGAACGAGGCGCTTCGGGAGAACAACGTAACGGTTTAACAGAGCAAACCGGAGTTTACAAAACTCAACAGCTTACGGTTTACATAAACAAGCCAGCTATTTACAAAAGTAGCTGGCTTTATTTTTGTAAATTATTTAACATTCCATTTTAATTTACATTATTTAATTTACTTTTGTTATATAACATCGGTTAACATGTAATCTTGTAAACTATGTCAATAAATGACAAAATTAAACTGTTACTGAAGGATCGTAATTTAACACCTTCGGTATTTGCCGACGAAATCGGGGTAAACCGAGCCAGCATTTCTCACATTCTATCGGGGCGTAACCGGCCAAGTTATGATATTATACAGAAGATTTTGCGGCGTTTTCCGGACCTGGGGACCAATTGGATGCTCGAAGACGAAGAGCAAAATAACGTTGTAAATTACGACAACCGGTTTTCTAACCCGCCAAGTGGCCGAAGAAACAATTTACAACCTGAAATTGCTCCATTGGTTCAACCCAAGCCGGTAGCCAGCAAGCCCGAAGCCGTTCCGGATACAATTGTAAACCAGGAGCCAGGTGCGGTTTCTAAACAAATCGAGCGTATTCTGATCTTCTACACGGATGGCACTTTTAAAGAGTATTCTCCGTCCTAAGCAACCATCTCCGGTTTATATACCTATATTTGCAATACGTAATATGGCGTCTGGATTTCAACAAAGGCAAATTCTAAGACTTAATAGGGAAACAGGTGAAAGGCCTGTGCTGTCCCCGCAACTGTAAACGCGCACTAACCGATTTCTCTTCTTGCCACTGTTCCTTTGCGAATGGGAAGGCTAAAATCGGGCCGTAAGCCAGGAGACCTGCCTGTTACCTTATGCTGACGTTGTTCTCGGGTGAAGAACTTCAGAAGCCACCAGGATTTGTTCTGGTGTAACCTTTATCATTCATGAGGTATTCATTGGGGTTCCTGGCTACGGTACTGACCGGCCTGAACGTACCGGCCTGGGCTCAAACCCGGGAGCCAGCGGCTATTGTCCTCGATACGCTGGCCGTACGAGCCGAACGCCGGGCCGCCTTCCGCATCGGACAGAATGAAATTCTGCTGGATTCAGTTCTGGTGCAATCGCGCGGACAGTTCCTATCCGACGTTCTTCGGAGATACACCGGCATTCCGAACCGCGCCTACGGCAACGGTATGTTGTCTGCCCTTATCATCCGGGGACTGCCCGCCAGCCGAACGGCGGTGTTATGGCACGGCTTTCCGATCAATTCATCCATGCTCGGCAGTACCGATTTAAATCTGATTCCAATTTCGGGACTGACCGACATGGCTGTTCAACCCGGTGCTGGCAGTAGTCTCTTCGGCTCGGATGCCATTGCCGGTAGTATAGCGCTTTCTGCCAGACCGGAGTGGAAACCGGGATTCAAAGCCACGGCGGGCGCTACTCTCGGCAGCTTTGGACTGAAGACCGGCCAAGCCACGGCCGGTTACACCAACGAACGGCAAACCGTAAGCTTAAGGACAAGCGTCTCTCTGCTGGATCACGCCAATCGGTTCTGGTTCAGAAACACATCCCGGTTTGGCCAGCCCCGGGAGCGGCAGCAGGATGCAGGGATTCGCCAAAAATCCGTTTCGCAGGATGTCTTTATCCGATTCAGCAAAAAAATAGCCCTGACGTTGAGCGCCTGGTGGAATCAATCGCAACGCCAGCTTCAGGCACCCATCAGCGTCCGTATTTCGGACGAGAGTCAGGCGGATGAAACCCTTTCTTCATTAGCGTCTGTTGAATTTAACCATACGGGATGGAAGGACAAGCTTTCCGTTTATCACCAATATTCATCCATTCGGTATCAGAAGCCGTCCACCCAGTTGAACGAATTCTCTTCGGAGACCCGGACCATCTTCCGGTACGAACAGGATTGGCGGATAAACCGATCGGAGAGTGGTTTCCCCAACTGGCAATTCCAGTGGGGGTTGGAAGGCGCCGTCCAGCAGGCACGGGCTGAGTCCTATCAACAGACGGGTCGGCAAAACCGGTTTGATGTTTACGTGCTGGCTACCGGACACTGGACAGCCCGTTTGCGCTCGACGGTTCATCTCCGTCAATCGACGACAACCGGGTTTCGCGCGCCGTTTACCCCGGCGCTGGGACTCGAATATGACTGGCGTCTCCTGGCATCCCTGCTTACGGTCAAAGCCCATGCGGCCCGCTCGTACCGGGTGCCCACGCTGAACGATCGATACTGGCGTCCCGGCGGCAATCTAAATCTGCTTCCGGAATCTGGTTTCAGCCGGGAGCTGACCGTAAGCCAGACGTTCAGTCACTCCACCTTGAAGAACTGGCACCTGACGGCTTACCGGAATACCGTTCAAAACTGGCTCGACTGGGTTCCAGGGGATACCGTCAGTTACTGGTCGGTACGAAACCTGCCGAACGTTCGCGCCGAAGGATTGGAAGCCGGTATGCAGTTCGCTCATAAACTGGGTCGCCTTCAATTGCAGTCGGCGGCCATGCTGAACTACAACCGTACCGTATCGCTGGCCGCGCAGGGCGCAGGCGGGCGTCCTCCGCAACTGATGTATGTTCCCAACTACTCAGGCAACTGGACGATTGATCTGCAATACCGGTCGTTCGTCGGTGGGGTACAGCATACGTATACAGGCAGGCGTTTTACTACTTCGGATAATTCCTACGCCCTGCCGGGCTACTGGCTGGCGGACGCTTACCTCAGACATCAGCGGAAGTTTGCCCGCTTTCAAACAGAAGCCATTTTCAGGGTCAATAACGTCTTTAACACCACGTACCAGGCAATTCAGGACCGGGCCATGCCTGGCAGACACTATCAATTTTCGTTGTTTTTTATTTATCCCTAATTCATTACCATGATTACTTTCTCAAACATTCGCCTGACGGTGGTTCTGGCTACGGCTATTGGCTTGCAGGCCTGTCAGGTGAACGACAATCCGGAAGCAAAACCGTACGACACCGGAGTCCTCGTCCTCAACGAAGGAAACTTTCAGAAGGGAAATGCCTCCGTTTCTTTTCTGAACCGGAACGAATCGACGGCGATCACCGACATTTTCCGTACCGTCAATAACCGATTCGTCGGGGACGTTCTGCAGGATTATGCCGAAGCCAACGGTCGGGGATACCTCGTCGTCAACAACAGCAATAAGATTGAGGTCGTGGAAGCCACCACTTTTAAGTCCGTGGGGGCCATTGAATCCGGTCTGCCGCAATGCCGGCGGATTCAGATCGTCTCTGCCGATAAGGCCTACGTCAGCTGCTGGGGCGACGCGCAAACGAAACCCGGCGTAGCGGTAGTGGACCTCAGAACCCTTAAAGTGACCGCCTACATTCCGACCGGAAAAGGTCCCGAGGACCTGCTTCTCGCCGGGAACCGCGTGCTGGTAGCCAACTCCGGCGGGTTTGAGGTCGCCAGCACCGTTGACGTGATTGACGTCACTACGGACAAAGTCACCTCAACGATCCCCGTGGGTGATGTACCTACCAATCTGGTGACTGACAGCGAAGGCCAGGTGTGGGTGCTGTGCAGCGGCAAACCTACGTGGAGCAGCCCGAACGGCATGACCACCGCCGAACTCGTGCGGATCAATCCCGCCACGGCGAGCGTAACACGCCGTTTAGTCATCGACGGCAAAGCGATCAACAGCAACCCGGATGAATTATCGACCAATAAGGAGCGGACGATGCTGTATTTTGTCGCCGCCAACGGAGTTCATACCGTTCTGACCTCGGCGACCGCTGTAACCCTCGACAAACCTGTCATTCGTCGCGGTTTTTACGGCCTTGGCGTCGATCCGGCCACAAACAACATCTACGGGTCAGACCCGCTGGATTACAGCCGCCAAGGCTACGTTTTCCGCTATAAATCGACCGGGGAGCGTATCGATTCCGTTAAGGTTGATTTGATTCCGACCGGATTCTATTTCAAGTAACGCCCGAGTCTTAGACAAGTAAAAAGCCCGCGTTCTGCGGGCTTTTTTTATGGTATTTAATTAAGCGCTGATAATCAACGTTTCACGTGAATAGTTAAACCCCTGTTTTATAAGAGGAAGTATATTGCCTTTATAATCAACCTATTATACAGTAATTCATCCCTGTGGAAACGCATCAAACTATTTGTTGTATAATTTATATTATGTTAACTAGCTTTTCCAAAAGAAAGGCGGCCCTTTTCAGAACCGCCCCCTTTTTCCTTATTTAGGCTCGATGCAGGCAATCTTGTTGTCTTCAAACTGCTTCAGGATGTTCTGCAGGTTCGTCAGACTTTCGTTCAGATCGCTCTCCGTGTCTTTCACACTTTTCGCTTTCAGGAAGTACGGCAGTGCCTGCTTGAATTTACCGCAAACCCGTCCTTCGACTTCCTTACCACGCGCCTGGTATTCTTTCATATCCATCTTGTCAACCTGGCCTTTCATGATAACGGCTTCGTTATAATAATAAACGCCCATGTTGAAGTTGGCATCGTAGTTATTCGGGTCGATCTGCAGCGCTTTCTGGTAGTATTCCAGGGCTTTGGCAAGGTTCTCGTTCTGCTCTTTGGTCAGCTGAGCGATTTTCCCCTCCGCGTTTTCTACCTGCGGCTGGCCGGCCTCTTCTTTCATCTGCTTCTCCGTCTCGGCGATATCCGACTTCTTATCGGTGATCATCTGATTAACGGATGCCAGCTGGCGTTTTACGTCCGCATTCTTCGGCTCTTTCTTGGCGCGGGCCGTCAGGCGGGTTACTTCCCCCTGCATGGCTTTCAGCGCGTCCTGCTGCTCGGCGAGTTGCTTCGGCAGCACTTTTGAGCGGCGGGAAGCGTCCGAGATCTTTTTCAGCTCGGTGCTGGCTTTCTGAGCGTTCTGGTCGTACAGGATACCGATGTTCAGCCAGTTGGTGGCGTTGTTCGGATCTTTCTCGGCCAGGGCGATCATGCCTTTCATGGCGTCGTCGATACGGCCGGCGTTCACCAGGATGTTTACGCGCTCGGCCGACAGGTCTTTGTTGCCGCCCAGCGCCGTGATGCCGCGGTCGAGTACCCCAATGGCTTTATCGATATCCTTATCCTGACGGTACAGGCTGGACAGTGCGTAATAGATGCTGGGGTCTTTCCCGCCGTTGTTGATATAGCTTTCAAAGCCCGATTTGGCCAGCGCCAGGTCTTCACCCTGCTGGGCGGCGATGCCCGTGTACAGGGCAGCCGTGGTGTCCTTCGGGTTGGCTTCCATGGCCATGTTCATGAACTTGGCCGCATCCTTGAACCGCTTGCTCTGGTAGTTGTTGGAACCGGCCGTCATGAAAGCGTAGTACATGCCCTGCCCTTTCAGAGCGTCTTGGGCTTCTTTGCCTGTTTTGCCGCCATTGTCCAATTCAGCCGCTTTCTTATAGGCTTCGTAGGCCGTCATGGCAGCGTTGGAATCAAGTTTAACGGCACGTTGCGCGATTTCTTCGTAGGTTTTACCCCGGCTCAGCCAGGTAGCTGCCTTTGCCGACTTCTTAGCATCCGTGATGTCTTTATCACTCTTTTCCTTGTCCTTTTTGTACTGCTGCTCCATCACGGCATCCAGACCGCCCGCTTGTTGGGCATACGCTCCTGCCGAAAGGAAACCCGCCAGCAGGAACAATGCGACTTTTTTCATGTGAGAAACTGTTATTGGTTGAACTGGTTAACGAAAATTATGGGAAGTACCGTATATTTTCCGGAAATATCAAGCTTCAGAATCAGAAGCCGCTTCGGTGATGGTGCCTTCTTCCCCGGCTCCCTCCTCTTCTTCTTCCCGCGCAATCTGCGTCACGGACGAAATTTCATCTCCGTCCCGAAGGTTAATCAGCTTAACCCCCTGCGTATTACGACCCGCCACGCGAATCTCGTCTACGTTCATGCGGATCGCCGTTCCTGCCCGGGTGATGATCATCAGGTCATCGGAATCGGTTACTTCCAGAATGGCCACGAGGTTGCCGACCTTTTCGGTCACTTTTAGCGTTCCTACGCCCTTGGCACCCCGGTTGGTTACGCGGTATTCATCGACTTCCGAACGCTTGCCGAAGCCTTTCTCCGACACCACCAGCAACTGAGCGTCTTCCCGGCCAATGCACACCATGCCGACGACCTTGTCTCCGGCGGCCTCATCGAGGTCAATCCCTTTCACACCCGCCGCCGTACGACCCATCGGACGCACCCGGTTCTCGTTGAAACGGACCGCTTTCCCGGAGTTGGACGCAATGACGATGTCGTTGTTTCCGGTCGTCAGACAGACGTTCAGCAGGCTGTCGTCTTCGTTGATCGTGATCGCAATGATCCCGTTCGTACGCGGGCGGGAGAACGCTTCCAGCAGGGTTTTCTTGATGGTTCCCTGCTCGGTACACATCACAATGTAATTATTGTTGATGTAGTCCTCGTTCTTCAGGTCCTTGACGTTGATGACCGCCTGAACCTTGTCGTCGCCTTCGATATTGATAAAGTTTGCCAGCGGGCGGCCTTTCGAATCCCGGCTCCCTTCCGGCAGACCGTGAACGGGCAGCCAGTACAACCGTCCCTTCTGCGTGAAAATCAGCAGAGTGTTGTGCATGGTGGCCGTAAAGAGGTGCTCGGTAAAGTCGTCGTCTTTCGTCCGGACGGCCCGTGAACCGACGCCTCCGCGGGTCTGCGCCCGGTATTCTGCCAGCGGCGTCCGTTTGATGTACCCCTGGTGCGAAATGGTGATGAGCATTTCATCGTCGGCAATCAGCGAGAGGTCGCTGATGTTGCCATCGCCCAGCGGGTTGATCTGCGTCCGGCGTTCGTCGCCGTAACGGGCTTTCAACTCCAGCAGTTCGTCCTTGATGATGGCCAGTTTCCGAACCTCGCTCGTCAGAATATCCTTCAGGTCGTTGATGAGCGCCACCAGCTCGTTGTACTCCGCGATGATCTTGTCCCGCTCCAGGCCCGTCAGGCGCTGCAGACGCAGTTCCAGAATGGCTTTAGCCTGCACTTCCGACAGCTCAAACCGTTCGATGAGGCTGTTCTTGGCTACCTCCGGGTCGCGGGCCGAGCGAATGAGTTCGATGACCGCATCGAGGTTATCGAGCGCGATGAGCAGACCCTGCAGGATATGCGCCCGTTTTTCGGCTTCGCGGAGTTCGTACTGCGTCCGGCGGGTCACCACTTCCTGGCGGTGCTCGACGTAGTACCGGATCATGTCCTTCAGGTTCAGCAGCATCGGACGGCCTTTCACGAGCGCCACGTTGTTGATCCCGAACGACGACTGCAGCTGGGTGTATTTGTAAAGGTTGTTCAGAACGACGTTAGGCACCGCCTCGCGCTTGAGGTCGTACACAATCCGCATCCCGTCGCGGTCCGATTCATCCCGGAACGCCGAAATCCCTTCAATTTTCTTTTCGTTGATGAGGTCCGCCGTTTTTTCGAGCATCACCGCTTTGTTGACCATGTACGGAATCTCCGTAACGATGATCTGCGTTTTGCCCCGGTTTTCCTCGATAGTGGCATTGGCCCGGATCACCACGCGGCCCCGGCCGGTATGGTACCCGTTCTTCACTCCTTCCACGCCGTAGATCGTTCCGCCGGTCGGGAAGTCCGGAGCCGTCACGAACTTCATCAGCTCGTCGATGGTCACCTCCGGGTTATCGATATAAGCCACAATGCCCTCCACCACTTCCGTCAGGTTATGCGGCGCCATGTTGGTCGCCATCCCGACGGCAATGCCCGACGAGCCGTTCAGCAGCAGGTTCGGCAGTTTACCCGGCATGACCGACGGCTCTTCCAGTGAATCATCGAAGTTGGCCTGAAAATCAACCGTTTCCTTGTATATATCCGTCAGCAGTTCTTCCGCGATCCGCTTCAGACGAGCTTCCGTGTAACGCATGGCCGCCGGTGAATCTCCGTCGACGGAACCGAAGTTACCCTGTCCGTCCACCAGCGGATACCGCAGCGACCAGTCCTGGGCCATCCGGACCATCGTATCGTACACCGACGCATCGCCGTGCGGGTGGTACTTCCCCAGCACCTCCCCTACGATACGGGCAGATTTCTTGAACGGCTTGTTGTAATTCACACCCAGTTCGGCCATTCCGAACAACACGCGGCGGTGTACGGGTTTCAGACCGTCCCGCACGTCGGGAAGTGCACGTGAAATAATGACCGACATCGAGTAATCGATGTAGGCTCCACGCATCTCATCTTCAATATTGATGGGAATAATGTTACTGCTGCTTTCCTCAGCCATATTCAGAGGGTTATCTTAAAAAAATACTATCAAAAAAAGTATCCCATAGAAAGGCATACCCAATCATACAAATATGCAATTTTTTTGCGAGAAATAAAAGGATTAATCCCCCTTTTTGCCCTTGCCCGGGCTTTCTTTCGTTCTATTCCACCCAAGCCGGACCCGCAGGAGCAACTGCCTCGAAAACGGCTCCATTGCCTAATTTTCCGCCGTCCGGAAAGGTCGTTTCCGGGTGCTTTTTAATACTTTGCGGCCTAAGACCCCTATTCGATAAGACCTATTTTTATGGACGAACAGCGACTCAACGTGCTGGTAGTGGAGGAAAACCAATCCTGTGCAGACGCCATCCGGGAAGCCATGAACCGATTGTCTTTCTCCAACGATTCTTTTTTTGCCCAGGATACGCCGGAAGCAATCCAGTACCTCGAAAAGCGGACCTCGACGGCGACCTCCCCCCTGCCGGACCTGATCATGCTCCATCTGGCTCCCGACAAAGTGGATTCCTGGAATTTTCTGAGCACCGTCAAGCAGGATTCGGCCTGGAGCACGGTTCCGGTTCTGGCGCTTTCGGACACCGAAGACCGGCTCTTTATTCACAAGGCCTACCAGGCCGGGGTTACCTCGTTTCTCGCCCATCCCCACAATACCGAAGAGTGGCTGCCGCTCCTCGAATCCCTTCGTTCGTACTGGGGCTCGGTGGTCCGGCTCCCGAAGAAAAACGTTCGCTGGCTGACGGGCAATCACTGAGCACCTAGGCTCCGGGCCGTTGTTTATCAGACAAAGGCACAGTTTTTGAGACGGATTCTCCAGCAACTGCTTGCCTATGTTTTTACAGCGCTTTACTACGCCCGACTGGCTTAAGAATATTCTGCATTCGCCTAAATCTCCGGACGAGGTTCCGGCTTCCCATTTTGACGAACTGCGGGAAAAGCTCCGCTGGTTATCGGACAGTGCGCCGGAAATTTCCATTGTGATTCCGGCCTATAATGAAGAAAAAAACCTGCTCTGGCTCCTGGCCTCCATGGCCGGGCTCAAGTCGACTCGCCGGGTCGAACTGCTGATTGCCAACAACAAATCCACGGACCGGACCCAGGAAATCCTCGACCGCTGCGGCGTGCGTTCGATTCTGGTCACGCAGCAGGGCGTGGCCCATGCCCGGCAGGCGGGGCTGCTGGCCGCCAAAGGCACCTGCATCGTTTGTGCCGACGCCGATTCGCTGTATCCGCCGGGCTGGGTTGATGCCGTCACCGAACCCCTGTTCACGCAGCCCGAGGTGGTTTGTACTTACGGCTACTATTCGTTTATCCCCAGTCGGCAGAATTCCCGCCTTAAGTTGGGTCTTTATGAATCCATCGGCGAACTGTTCACGCACATCCGTAAACGCAACCGCGAGGCCGTGGACGTGCGGGGCATGAATTTCGCCTTCCGCCGCGCCGACGCGCTGGCCGTCGGGGGCTTCGATGTGACTATCGGCCACCAGTCAACCTTTACGGGAACAGAACTGACCTCCGGACAGCCCCGGGCCGAAGGCCGCTGCGAGGACGGCTGGCTGGCGCTCTGTCTGTCCGCCCGGGGCCGGTTGCTGCGTGTTCGTTCCGACGCGGCCCGCGGCTGGACCAACGACCGGAGCATCATGGCGGAAGGCAGCCTCAGCGCCGCGTTTTTTACCCGGGTTCAGAAAGAACTCAAACGCCTTCCGCTCTACCTCGACCCCCGCAAGAAAATCACTGCTTAAGAACGCTTCTCGGTAGCCGCCATGTCCGTCCCTTCTTTTGAGGTTGTCTGTGTCAGCCTGACCTCGTACACCAACGCGTTCACCAAGTCGACCGTCGAACTGATGAACGAACTGGCCCGCCACCACCGGGTGCTGTACGTCGACTTTGCCGTTTCGGTCAAAGACCTGGTGACGGGCAGGCTGAGAAACGGCTGGAAGAAAGTAGTCGGACTGGATGAGCGATTAGCCCGCGTTGAGCTTTCCCACGGCGGCACACTGCACGTCCTTACGCCACCGCCCGTGCTTCCGGTCAACTGGATGCAGCCGGGAGTGCTTCACGGATTCGCCCAGGGCTTTAATACGTACTGGCTTGCCGCCGAGATCCGGGCCGCCATGAAACGGCTCGCTTTCGACCGCCCGGTGGTCATCAATGCGTTTCACCCGATCAACGGCCTTGCGCTGGCGGGACGGCTCAACGAACGCGCGCTGGTCTACTACTGCTACGACGATATTTACGCCGAAAGCTGGAGCCGCCACCACGGCCCCCTTTCCGAAGCGGCGCTGATCCGGCAGGCCGACGCAGTCATCGCCTCCTCCCGCGAACTCCAGCTCCGGAAGACGACGGACACGACGCCCTGTTATCTGCTGGAAAACGGGGTTGACTATCCGCTCTTTCAGCAGGCTTTTCATCTGCCGACGCCCAAACCCGTCCAAACCGTGGGTTACATCGGGGCCATCGACAATCGCCTCGACCTGGATTTGCTCGGCACCTGTTTTCAGCGCTTTCCCGAGGTTCAATTCCAGTTTGTCGGCCGACAGCCCGACGCGGCGATCCGGGCGTTCTTTGAGCCGTATGCCAACGTGACGCTCAGCCCGCCGGTCGCGCCCAGCCAGCTTCCGGCGTTTGTCGAAACCTTCGACGCCGCCCTGATTCCGTTCGTCTGCAACCAGCAGACCAAGGCCATTTATCCGCTGAAGGTCAACGAATACCTGGCCGCCGGACTTCCCGTCGTTTCAACTCTTTTTTCGGATTTGTCCGACTTTGCCGGAGTCGTCGCGCTGGCCGATTCGCCGGAGGACTTCTGCGAAGCCCTGAAAGGGGCGCTGGCCGATACCCGTCCGGAAGAGGCCCGGAAACGGTCGGCCTTTGCCCGTACCAATTCCTGGGAAGAGCGCGGCAAACGGCTTGAGCAGATTCTGGGCGAGGTGCTTCGGGACAAACGCTAGGTTCTGGCGAGCGTCGCCCGCTCCCACTTTCCGCTTGCTTCGCAGTACCGCTTGATGATGCGGGCCGGATTGCCGCCCACGACGCAGAACGGCGGTACGTCTTTGGTCACTACGCTGCCCGCCGCCACGACGGCATTTCTCCCGATGCGGACTCCGGCCGTAACGACCGCATTGGCCCCGATCCAGCTTCCCTCCCCGACCACAATCGGAGCTACCGAAACCGGCTGCCGCCGGATTGGCCGGTGAATGTCCTGATACGAGTGGTTCAGGCCGGAAATAACCACGTTCTGGGCCGTAATTACGTCGTTTCCAATCGTCACCGGCCCGATAATCACGTTGCTGATGCCTACCCGGACCCCGTCCCCGATAGCCACCGCTCCCACGCCGTTGTTGATCACGCTGTAGTCTTCGATGGTCGAATCACGGCCGATCGAAAACGGCTGAAACGGAAGCACATCCAGCCGAACCGTGCCGCAGACCCGACTGCCGTTGCCGCGGGGGTGCACAAACGGATTAATCAGCCAGCTTACCCAGCGCCGCGGCCGGGCCTGCCCGCTCGGAAGCAGCAGATAATGGACAAATGATTTCACCCGGGGACTCTCTTTCAGGAAGGCTTTCAATGCGTTCATCGCTTACTATTAATCGAGATTCTATGAAAAGTCTTTAATATACTGTTTTAGTATACTTGTAGAGGGTTATTTAACAGACTGGCAACATAATTGCTGTATGGTTAGCAACCCATATTTATCAGACAAATAATGTACCGTTTTTCAAAATCCCCCCGTAAACGTAAATTCGGTAGAGTACGCTCGTGGTTTCCCGTTCTGGTTTTGCTCCTTTCGGCACTGACGCTTGCCCCGGCCAGCGCCGCGGCTCCGGCTTCTGCCGACACGCTGATGCTGAGTCTGGACCGCGACCTGGGCGACCAGCTTATTCCCTTCGAACGCATCTTTGATCTGGCCCTGCACCACTCGCCCCTCATGAAAGTGGAAGACGCGACGGTAGAAAGCCGGATTCTGGACATTCAGGCCTCGCGGGTTGCCATCCTGAATCAGCTGAGCACCTCCGCCGGCTTCAACAGCGGCACGGCCACCGTCCTCAGCGTGGGCAACGTGGCTAACGAAACTTTCTCGCTCAACAACGGCTACCGGTACGGGGTCACTTTCGGCATTTCGGTCGGGGAACTGCTGAGCCGCCGCCGGAAGATTCAAACCGCGAAGATCGAGCACCGGCTTTCCGTCATTCACCGGGACCAGGCCAAACAAAGCTTCAAGCGCGAACTTTCCCAGGCTTATCAGGCTCTGCTGCTGTCCCAGAAAGTGCTCCGCCTGACCATCCGCGACGCCCAGGCCGCCCTCATCGCCTTCCGGGTCGCCGAAATCAGTTATCAGAAAGGCAAAACCGCGCCCGACGAATACGCCTCGGCCAGCAAAGCCTACACCTCGACCCAGATCGAAGTCGAGCAGAAGCGCAGTGAATTCATGACCAAGCTGTATGACTTCGAAATTCTCACCGGCGTCGAATTGCCCCGTTTAATCCTGAACTAATCCATCCATGACAGTTTTCGCAATTATCCGGTTGTTGAAAAAATGCCTGCCGTGGTTGATTTTGATGCCCACCGTTCTGGCCGCGACGGTCTTTCACCTGACCCGGGACCTGCCCCGCGAATTCCAGACGACGGCCACGGTTGCCACCGGACTCGCTTCCAACATTTCCATCAGCGACGAACGTCCGGACGGCGGCGCGATCAACAACACCATCGAGGGCATGATCTCGATGATCAAAAGCCGGGAAGCCCTGACCGAGGTTGCGCTGCGGCTGATGGCGCTGCACCTTCTTCAGGACAAACCCGACGACCAGATCATCGGGAAGAAGACGTTTGCTGACCTTAAAATCCTGGTTAAGCCCGAGTTGCGGGCGCTGGCGGTAGTGCCGGGCAGCACCGAAGCGACTTACCAGAATCTGCACAAGTTGCTCGACACGCCGGAGGGGGCGCCGCTGAAATGGCTCCTCTACCAGTCGCCGAGCGCCTATGCCGTCAACAATGTGCTGGCGGGCATGGGGGTCAAGCGGGTCAACAGCAGCGATATGCTGCAATTTTCGTTTACGGCCAACGACGCCCCGATCTGTTACCAGACGCTGAACATTCTGCTGGTAGTTTTTAAACAGCGGCACGAAAAAGCCAAAACGGCCGAAACCGGGAACGTCATCCAGTATTATGAGGAGCAGACGCAGACGGCCTACGAAACGTTACAAAAGGCTGAAAATGACCTGAAGAACTTCGGCATCGACAACAAGATCATCAACTACGGCGAGGAGTCGCGGTATGTTTCCCAGTCGAAGGAAAACCTCACCACCAACATTCAGACCGAAATGGTGAACATGCAGGTGGCCAAAGCGGCGCTGGAATCGATCGAAAGCAAATCGGCGGACCAGAAGTCCATCGTCCGGCTCAACGAGACCCTCCTCGGGAAACGGGGGGAACTCGCTTCGGCGCAAATGGAGCTGACCAACCTGAATACGTTTGAAGGAACACCGGAAGCCATTGAAAAACAGCAGCGTCGGGTCAACCGGATTACGGAAGAGATCAAATCCCTGGCCCGCTCGTATTACGCCCTCAACAACACCCTCGACGCCATTCCGCAGGAAAACCTCGCCCAGCAGTGGGTCAACCGGATGCTGGAATACGAGGAATCGGCCGCCCGGGTCAACGTGTACCAGAAGCGTCTGAAGGATTTCGACGGCATTTACAGCCATTATGCTCCGCTGGGAACAACCCTCAGCCGGATGGAACGCCGCATCGGTCTGGCCGAGAAAGATTACCTGAGCAGTCTGAGCAGCCTGCAGGCAGCCCGTCTCAAGCAGAAAAACCTGGAAGTAACCCGGCCCATCACGCTGCTGGACCCGCCGACCTATCCGTCTCAGGCCCAGGCGTCGAAGCAGAAAATGCTGACGATGTCGGGCTTCCTGGCCGGCGTCGTGCTCGTTCTGGCGGTTGCCTTCGCCACCGAGTTTCTGAACTCGACCATCCGGACGCCCGAGCGGGCGGAAGAACTGACCGCCCTTCCGCTGGGCGCGGCCTTCCCCGCCGTGACCAAACGGACGCAGCGGTACGAGCTGCCGTACATCGAGCAGTGTATGCTGGAACAGTTGCGCAGTGCCATCCTGATCGAAACGACCACGGTAGCTCCCACTTCGGCCTATCACCTCGTCACGCTCTTCAGCACGCGGCGGGGACAGGGCCGTTCGTGGGTGGGCGAACGCATCAGTCACCAGTTTGCCAAAGCCGGCCAGCGCGTGTGTTACCTCTACCCGTTCGATCCGAAAAAAGTCAATACGCCGCCGAGTACCGCCGCTACCACGGTGCCCTACTACGTTTCGGACGACTTTTCGGATACGGGCTGGATCGGGTCGCTGCTCGAAAACGCCGGGGCTCCGGGTCCCGAGGTGTTCGATTACATTTTCCTCGAACTGCCCAATCTGCTCGACACGGCCATTCCGGCGCACCTGGCCGGACAGTCGCACCTGTCCCTGCTCGTTACCGACGCGACCACCCAATGGGTCAAAGCCGACGCGACCTTGCTGAACCTGTACCGGAAAGCCACCCGCAACAAGGTCTTTGCCGTTCTGAACCGGGTCGAGCCCGACTGGCTGCGTCCGCTCCTGGGCGACATTCCGAAACGGGCCTTTCATTTTTACCGAAAAAAGAAATCAAGGTCTGAGCCGGCGCCGTCCGCGTAGTCATCCCGATGCACACACTGTCTGAACGTCATCCGACTCTCTGGACCGCTCTGCTGGCTCTGGTCTCCATCGGAACGGCCCTGCTTGCGGGCCGCTACATTGCCGGGGCCGGGATGGAAGGAGTCGGCCTGCTCATTGCGCTGCCCATTGTGCTGACCATCGTCTGCACGATTGTGGCCCGCCCGCGCGTTGGGGTCTCCTTGCTGTACCACCTGAGTTTCACGCTCTTTGCCATCGGGCGGATTCTGTACACGAACATTCCCATCGGTCTCTCCATCGACGGGGTGATGCTGCTTACGCTCATCGGGGCGCTTTTCAACAAAAAGAAAAACATCGGCGTCTTCCAGTCCGCCGTCTTTTTCGCGACGGCCATCTGGTTCGTCTTTACCGTTTTCGAGCTGTTCAATCCGGAGGCCCGCAGCAAGCAGGCCTGGTTCTTTGCCGCCCGCGGGGTTTCGATCTACATGATTCAGATCGTGGTGATCGGCCTGCTGCTGATTACCGAACGCAAGGACCTTTACCGTTTCGTCAATACCTGGATGGCCTATTCGGCTTTTGCGGCGCTATGGGCCTTCAAACAGCAGTACATCGGCCTGACAACCAACGAGCAGCGCTGGATGGACGAAGGGGGTGCCCAGACCCACATTCTGTTTGGCAACCTCCGCAGCTTTTCCATTTACAGCGATGCCGGGCAGTACGGCGCGGCGGCGGCGCACGCCTCGCTGTTTGCCATGATTCTGGCCGTCGAAACCAAGAACAATCTGCACCGGCTGAAGTACATTTTTATCGCGGTCACCAGTTTCTGGGGGTATGCGCTAGCCGGGTCGCGGGGACCGCTCATCGTTTTTGCGGGCGGAATGATGGCCTACCTGCTGCTGCGGCGAAATCTGGCGGTCATCGCCGTCGGGATGGTCCTGGCCGCCGGGGCGTACGGGTTTCTCAAATTCACCTACATCGCTCAGGGAAATTATCAGGTGCAGCGGATGCGGAGCGCCCTCGACCCCAACGACCCCTCTCTGCAGGTGCGGCTGGCCAATCAGAAAAAGCTCAGCGGCTACATGGACTCGCGTCCCATCGGGGCCGGTATTGGCTCGGGCGGGGAATGGGGCCGCCGCTTTTCGCCCGGAACGTTTCTGGCCGAGACCGCGCTGGACAGCTGGTACGTCAAAATCTGGGTGGAGACCGGCGTGGTTGGCCTCAGCATCCACATCCTGACGCTGCTCATGATCGCGGCGGCCGGGTACCGCAATATCATCCGGCTCCGGGACCCCGTTCTGGCCTCCACCATGCGGGGCCTCTTCAGCGGGTACATCGGGATTCTGCTGGCCAGTTACGGCAACCAGATCCTCGGACAGACCCCTACTTCAACGGTGATGTACATCACCATCGCCACCTTTCACCTGTGCAGCCGGTTTGATACGAAGGAGGAAAGCGAAACGGCCGAGGAAGACGAACAGGCCGCCTGATTCGTTACAGATTCGTTTAAGACAGAAAAGCCCGGAAGCGAGTCTCGCTTCCGGGCTTTTGTATTGGGAAAAGACAATTCCGGCTTAGACCGTTTCCGCCGCCGGATTCACTTCGGCATCCTCCGCCCGGCGGGCTTTTTCCCAGATGCCGGTAGCCGGAGTGCCCTTCAGGTAACGCATCAGCCCGGCGATGGCGCAGACATTCATAAACGTGAAATAGTACGGAATAAACAGCAGCTTAACCCGTAGCTGGCGGTGTTCGGCGACGTACCCCAGGAGGGCAGCCAGGTAAAATCCAATCTGCGCCGCTACGGTCATGGCCCAGAAGAAAAACAGCTGGGAGGACTCCAGGGCCGTTACCAGCGTCAGCAGTACGGACGCCAGCAGCATCAGCGGCAGGCAGAACGGCGCCACGGCCCAGCGCAGGACCCGGTGCGACAGGTACTGAAACGTCAGCCAGCCGTACCGGAAGGGATTCAGCAGGTAAGCCAGCCGGACGATGGACTGAAAACCGCCCGTGGCAATCCGGATTTTCCGCTTTTTCTCTTCTTCAATCGAAAACGAAGGCCGCTCCAGGGCAAAGGCGTCGGGGGCGTACTGGACCCGGTAGCCGCGTCCGGCGATGCGCAGCGAAATGATGAAGTCGTCGAGCAGGGTATCGGCCTCCACTTCCTCAAACAGTTCGGTACGCAGAGCAAAAAGCTCGCCCGCCGCGCCGACGATGGTGTGCAGTTCGGCGTCCTGTTTTTTCAGAAAGGATTCGTATTTCCAGTAAAGACCCTCCCCGGCTCCGGCGGCCGCTTCCGCCGCATTGAGTTCGATCCGCTTCTCCCCGGCCACCGCCCCCACGTCCGGGTCGGCAAAATGGGCGACGATGTTGCGAATCGCGCCGGCGTTGAGGTTGGTATTGGCGTCGGTAAAAATGACGATCGGCGACTTGACGTATTTCATGGCGCGGTTCATGGCCGCCACCTTGCCCCGGCGTACGCTTCCGCCCAGCACGTCAATCCGGCGGTCGTAGCGCTGGCGGGCTTCCAGCAGCCATTCCATCGAGCCGTCGATGGAACCTTCCGTCACGAACAGCAGGCGGATGCGGTCGGCGGGATACGCCAGGGAAAGCGAGTTCTTGAGTTTGGCCGGCAGAAAAGCCCGCTCGTTATAGGCCGGAATCACGACCGTCACCTCGGGCCAGTAGGCCGACGCATCCGGTCGGGAGCGGTTCAGTTTCAGCATCTTCCGAACCCGGTTCAGAACCCAGATCAAAAGACCATACCCCAGATAGGTATACCCCGTCAGGAAGACACAAACCCAGAAAAGTAGTGATAACGCTGTTTTCATAACGCTGGAAAATAAGGAGTTGCTTAAGCGGGCCGGTACGACAGATTCCACCGGAGGCCGGAAACGAACGAACGCAGGTGCGTCCATTGTCCGCGCAGCGTGTAAAGCAGAAGGTGTTTGGGAACGGCCAGCAGACAGAAAAAGACCAGAAACGACAGCCACTGCAACCCGCCCGTGTTCCGCCGCATGAACAGAATCCGGTTGCGGGTGTGATAGTATACTTTCAGCGGACTGGCTTTCCCGATGGAGGTCGATTCCTTGTGGAGAATAACGGCCGGGGGCTGGTAAAAAATCGTATACCCCGCCCGGCGGATTCGGGCCGACCAGTCGAGTTCCTCGTAGCACAGGAAGAATTCTTCGGCGAAAAGGCCCACGGCCTCCGCTACCGAACGCCGGACCATCATGGCCGCCCCGTGCGCGTAATGCGTGGGGCCCGGCTCGTCATACTGGCCGTGGTCCTGCTCCCGGGTGCCGACCGCCACCACCTGACCGGTATAGGCGTTCAGCTTGCCATAGCCGGCGTACTGAATGCGGTCGGGTTCGGAGAAATAACGGATTTTAGGACAGACCACCCCCACGGCGGGGTCGGCAAACGGGGCCATCAGGTCATCCAGCAGGGTTTCGTTCAGTTCCGTATCGTTGTTGACGATAAAGAAAAACTCGCCCCGGGCGGCTTTCATGCCGAGGTTGTTGCCGCCGGTGAACCCCAGATTCTCCGGGCTCAGCAGGAGCCGCACGCGCGGGTTGGCCTCCCGGCGAACCACCTCCTCGACCGTCACCCGCGAGCCGTTATCGACCACGATGATTTCGTAGTTCGGGTACCGCAGCCGCCGCGACGAGGCCAGAAACGCCGCCGTCACCTCCGCCTGGTTGTAATTGATCGTGATGATGGACACCAGCGGCTCCCGGCCTACATATCTTCCTTCTGCCATAGCGCTTTCAGAGTTCGGATGAAGATCAGTACGTCGAGCCGGAACGAAAACGTTTTGGCGTACAGCACATCCAGTTGAATCCGTTCTTCGTCGGACAGGCGTTTTCCGCGTCCCCGCTTCGTCACCTGCCAGAGGCCCGTCAGGCCCGCCGGCGCGGCAAACCGGCGCGCGTAGGCCGTGGTCGTGAGCTTTTCGGCTTCGTAGGGCGGCAGCGGGCGGTTGCCCACCAGCGACATATCCCCGCTCAGGATGTTGAACAACTGCGGTAGCTCGTCGATACTGGTGTTGCGCAGAAACTGGCCCAGCCGCGTCACACGGGGGTCTTTATTGAATTTGGTGAACGTCGCCTTGTATTTCTTCTGCAGCGCGTACACGTCTTCGCAAATCATTTTTCCGTCCAGGTACAGCTGTCGTCCGCAGGATGCTTGTCCGCTCCGGCGGCACTCTTCGCAAAGCTGTTCGGTATCGGTCTCCGGCGTGCGGGCGTACACGTTCAGATCGGCCATCTGCGCCAGCATCTGATCGGCGTCCGTCCGCATCGTCCGGAACTTGTGCATCGGAAACACCCGGTAGTTCATCCCCACCCGCCGGGAGCTGTAGAACACCGGACCCCGCGAGTCGAGCTTGATCAGGATGGAGACGACCAGCAGCAGGGGCGAAAGCAGCAGCAGGGCCGTCAGCGAGACGAGGATGTCGAGCAGTCGCTTTCCTACCGGCATGCGGACAACCGGATGCCAGGCGGCCCGTCTCTGTTCGCGCTGGTACTCTTTCCGGCGGCGCAGGTAATCGATCCGGATCGCGATGGCGTCTTCGGCCCCGTAGGCCGGCAGAACATCCTGAATCGAGCGCCGGGTAGCCTGGCGTTTCAGCTGTTCGGTCACGGGTCCGCTGCTCAGCAGGACGACCGGAATATTTTTCAGGAACAGATGGCCCTGCAGAATTTCGGCAAAGGCCAGTCCGCCCAGATTTTCGTTGATCAGGACCAGATCCGCCGGCTCCCCTTCCTGCAACAGTTCCAGCGCTTCCTGCGGGTCATCGAGCGAAACAATGGATACATGCGGCCCGAACGCCCGGATAAACATCAGGGAAGCCGCAATGTCACGCTCTAGATAAATGACCCGGAAGGCCGCTTTTTCCGTCTGAATGGTAGGAGTCATGCGTTAATGGCTAGTTAGGGCGCTTCCGGATTAGAATGAATAATGCGAATTGACCCGCCGCAGGATGGCATTGATCTTGGCCCGGACTTCGAGCGGATTAAACGGTTTGGTAATGAAGTCGTCGGCGCCCAGTTCCAGACACCGGATGCGGGTCTGGCTGTCGTCATGCACCGAGAGAACCATGATGGGAATCTGCCGCAGGAGGCTGCTGCTCCGGAGCAGCCGAATCAGTTCCTGCCCGTCCAGATGCGGCATCTGCAGATCGGTGATGATCAGGTTTGGTTCGTTCCCCTGTTCCAGCCAGGCCATGGCTTCCATTCCGTTTGCCTGCGTGGTGATGATAAAATCCTCCTTCAGCGTCTGACGCAGTACCTTCCGGATAAAGGTGTCGTCGTCTACAAGCAGAATGTGGTACTGGTCTTTCATCGTTAAGTTTTACAAGTCGGTGGTTTCCCGAATCGGGAAGAATCTTTCCATTTATTGGAAGCGCTTTCTGCCGAAATATGCTTAAAAACACATTAATACGTCAATTATCGCCACAATTACCAGACAAACAAAAACTAAGCCAGATCAAAAAAGCGAATCTTTTTTTACGCGGAATCTACTTCCGGCGCAGTCCGCGGCCCTGAACCGTGATGGAGTAACTGTTGGAGCCGGCCGAGGCCAGGTAGTTAACACTCACCGTGTTTGCATCCACCGAGCCCTCGCCCAGCGCGGCGGCCGGACCGATGTACCCGTTGACCGATTTAATCTGAATGATCTGTTTCCGGATCAGCAGGGACGAGCCCGACAGCTCGGCCACCACCGTCAGGTCCGGCCGTCCTTCGACGCTCACTTCCAGTTTGTCGCTGGCCACGCGGACAAGAACGATTTTTCCGATGTAGCTCGACCGGGAGGAAGCACTCTGGGCAATGATGTTCGACTCGACAAGGGTCGTCTGGCAATCAAAGACACCCGCGAACCGGGCGGCGGGATCAATTTTAGGAATACAGCCGTTAAAGAGCCCGATTCCGGCGAGAAGAAACAGAAGAATCTGGCAAACCTGAGTAGTTTTCATGTCTGTTATTTAACAAAATTGCTGCCAGAAAACAGAAGAATTTCCGGGCAGGCGACGGCCTGCCCGGACGGGGCGTCAGGCGACCAGAAAATATAACAGAACGGCCGTAAGCAGAAGAACCAGAGACAGCAGCAGACTCCGCCAGAATACCCGCCACCGCCTGCCTGACTGCTGATCAAAAAATGACTTTTTCATGAATCTGATTAATGCCGCAATATGGCCCGGAGCCATTAAAATGACATTAAGCCCATATTAACAAAAGCTTAACAAAACCTCCCCTGCTCCCGGAATTTGCCGTTTCCGGCTTTTTTTGTTTAATAATTGTTCAATGAAACGCTATTATTTATTAAACAATTTCGCTACCTTTGGTTAGCTAACTCAATCGCCACTAAACGTGGTTACCACACCAAGCAGTATGCCGAAAACATATCGAATCTTCATGGCTGATGATGACGAGGACGATCGGTTTCTCGTAAAATCAGTATTTGACACGAACTGGCAGGACTGCGAAGTGGTTTTTGCCGTCGATGGAGCCGATCTTCTTGAGCGTCTGGACCAGTCCGACCGCCGTCCGGCCCTGATTCTGCTGGATCTGAACATGCCCCGGATGGATGGCTTTGCGGCCCTCCGCCACATCCGCGCCAATCCGGCCTACCGTTCCATTCCGGTCATTATTTTTACGACCTCCTCGGCTCCCGAGCACATCATGCTGGCGTACGAACTGGGGGCCAATTCCTTTTTGACCAAACCTTCCAGCTTCAGCGGCCTTTCGCAGCTGATTCACCAGGTTCGTCTGTTCTGGCTTGACCTGGCGCGGGTTCCGGCCAACGTGATTAGTCCTTCGCTTCCGTAAATTATGTATCTTGCGGTTACCATTCTGGACCTGCCGCAAGTGTATGAAAATTCGTTCCACCACCGCATTCGGGTGGCTTTACTTCCTCATTACGCTGTTTGAAATTACCGGCGAAACCCTCAACGAACGCTGGCTGATCTACGGTACCAAACCTCTGCTTGCCGTTCTGCTTCTCCTCTTTGCCCTCAAGCGTCGTCCGCTGCTTGGCTTTTCGGTATCCATTATCTGGCTAATGGTCGGGCTGGGCTTTGCCCTGGCGGGGGATACGCTGCTGATGATTCGGGAGATCGACCTCTTTATGCCGGGGCTGGCGGCGTTTCTGGTGATGCAGCTTTGTTACATCCTGGCCTTCCGGAACTCCCGCAAGCGAAGCGCTCCGCTCGAACCGGGGCGCCTCTGGATGCAGGCGCTGCCTTTTGCCGTCTATCTGGGGCTTTTTCTGGCGCTTCTCTACCGCCCGCTGCACGAGGTTCCCGCAAACCGGGGCCTATGGCTGCCGGTGGTCGGGTACGGGCTGTGCCTGAGTCTGATGGGCTGGTCGGCCTCGCTCTGGCAGCGGCAGGCCAAACAGGCGGGCTCCCGCTGGGTGCTGCCGGGTGCCCTTCTGTTCATTCTCTCGGATTCGCTGATTGCCGTCGACCGCTTTCTGTGGCCTCTCCCCTTCTCCGATTTCCTGATTATGAGCACCTACGCAAAGGCCCAGTATCTGATCGTCCGCGGGATGCTTCGCACCGTTTAAAGCCAGCGGCTCAGAAACTGGTTAAAGGCATCCTTGTACTGCTCGCTGATGGGAATGCTGGCCGGACCAATCTGGATGGTGTTTCGCGAAACCGTTTCGATCTTGTCCAGGGCGACGATGAACGAACGGTGAACGCGCATGAAGCGGCTGGAAGGCAGCTTCTCTTCCAGCGCCTTCAGGCTCGTCAGCGACAGAACCGGGCGGCTGGCCGACTGAAGATGCACCTTCACATAGTCTTTCAGCCCTTCGATGAACAGAATATCGCTGTAGGCAATGCGGACAAGCTGGTATTCCACCTTCAGAAACAGGTACTCCTGGTGGTCGGGGAGCCGGGGCGGTTCGCTGGCGGCGCGCTGGAGGAGTTCGAAATAGGAACGGGCTTTGGTCGCGGCCCGGAGAAATTCTTCGTAGTTGAAAGGCTTCAGCAGGTAATCGAGGGCATCGACGCGGAAGCCTTCCACGGCAAACTGGTTGAACGCTGTCGTAAAGATGATCCGGGTATGCCGCCCCCCGGCCCGCTCCAGCAGTCTGGCCAGTTCAATCCCGGTCAGGTCCGGCATCTGAATGTCCAGAAAAAGCACATCGACCTCTTGCTGTTCAAGCGCCTGAAGGGCTTCCACCGCGTTGGAGTAGCGGCCGGTCAGGGTCAGAAAAGGGGTTTTTTCGATGAACGCGCACACCAGCCCGAGGGCCAGCGGTTCGTCATCGACGGCCATGCAGGTCAACGTCATGATATGGTAAGCTCAAGCTGAACGCGGTATTCGTTGCTGGAAGTATTTTCGCTCACCAGCAGGTTGTACCTTTCGGGATACAACAAATCCAGCCGACGCCGGGTGTTGGTCAGGCCGATGCCGTTGCCGGTTTCCAGCGACTGGCTTTTGTCCGGCAGGATCGTGTTGCGTACCTCCAGCGAAAGGTGTCCGTTGTGCTGCCGGACGCCGACAAAGATCTGGCTCGGGTGCAGGGCGCTCACGCCATGTTTGAACGCGTTTTCGACAAAAGGCAGCAGGATCATCGGCGCTACGGCCACATCCCGGACCGGCTCGGGCTTCTGGAACGTCACCGTCACCTTGTCCGTCAGCCGCAGCTGCATGAGTTCAATATAATCCTGAACAAAAGAAAGCTCCTTGCTGAGCAGGGTCGTGGGAGCTTGGGTTTCGTAGAGCACATACCGCATCATCCGCGACAGCTTGTGCAGCGCCTCCCGGGCCGTTTCGACGTCGATCAGCGTCAGGGCGTAGATGTTGTTCAGCGTATTGAAAAAGAAATGCGGGTTGATCTGGGCTTTCAGAAACGACAGTTCGGTGCTGGTTTTCTGCTGTTCAAGCGCGAGCCGCACCTGCGCATCCCGCTGCCACTTCTGGACCGAGGTAACGCTGGTGCTGATGCCGATGATCAACAGGGTCATCAGAATGGCGTACGAATCAAAGGGCGCCGACGGACGGCGGGGCCGCGCCTGCCAGTCTTCGGGATGAAAAGCCCGGTGAATGAGTTCGGGCAGGTTCAGCCACTGGTCGAACTGGCGGCTCGCCAGCATGGCAAAACCAGCCGCGGCGATTACCATCCCGACGTAAAGCGCCACGCGGACTTTGTCGCCAAACAGCAGCCGGGGAACCAGATAGTTGGCGTTGAGGTAAAACATGCCGATCATCAGGCCGAAAAAGAGCAGCTGCTTAATCCAGTATTCGGTGGGCACCGTAACGTCTTTATACAAAATCGGCTGAATCACCAGCAGCGTACTGCCAAGCAACGTCCAGCCGAGCACGTGTATCAGAAACGGAACCATGCTTCGGATTGTCCGGGAGGCCATAGAACAAATAGTTAAATCCGTTGGATTAAGTTCATGGAAAAACAGCCTGACTTCACCGAAGTCAGGCTGTTCGGTCAGATACTAATCTACATTTACTTTTCCCAATTGCGAGCGACAACCGGAAATTGCCTTGTCAAATGTATAATAACGTCCCAAAAAACGCGCTCCGGGTAGACTACTCCCCCAACTGTACCGACGAGTGCCCGGATTTACCCGATGAGCCGAGCGGACGGCCCTCCGCCGGGAGGGCTGGCGGAGTTCGTCGGACAAAAGCGGGGGTCAATCGGCATGCATGGGCGCTTGGTCTATTGTATTTTTTAATATGTACGAAGCTATTTTGTTTTGTATCGAAAAAACTGCAAAACAGAATTGTCTATGCATAAATTGTTCTATCCCTTTCTACTCACTACGGCGCTGCTCTCTCCGGCTTTTGGCCAGTTCCCGATGACGGGAGGCAGCCCCGGCGGTGGTCCCGGCAACCGGCCCGCAGCCACCATTCCCGGCACGGCCAACGACGCCACCCCGCGCGGCAACGGCAAAATCAGCGGTGTTCTCCTCGACGAAGCCAGCGGTAAACCCGTCGAATACGCGACCGTCGCGCTGATCAGCAAAGCCACCGGCAAACCCATCGACGGAACGACCTCCGACGAACGCGGGCAGTTTTCGCTCACCCGCGTTGCGCCCGGCGCCTACAAGATTCAGGCTACCTTCCTGGGCTACCAGAACAAGGAGGTCGATAACCTGACCATCGCCAAAGGCACGGAACTGAACGTGGGCGTGCTGAAGCTCGCCGCCGACGTGCGGACCCTCCAGGAAGTTGAAGTGACGGGCCAGAAAGCCATGATCGAAGAAAAAGTGGACCGCCTGGTCTACAATGCCGAACGGGACGTAACGACGAAGGGCGGCGACGCTACCGACGTGATGCGCCGCGTTCCGATGCTCTCAGTGGATCTCGACGGCAACGTCAGCCTCCGGGGCAGCCAGAACGTCCGGGTGCTGATCAACAACAAACCCTCGACCATCGTGGCCTCGTCCGTCGCCGACGCCCTGAAGCAGATTCCGGCGGACATGATCAAGTCGGTGGAGGTGATCACCTCGCCTTCGGCCAAATACGACGCAGAAGGTTCGGCGGGCATCATCAACATCATCACGAAGAAAAACACCCTCCAGGGCCTGACGCTGAACCTCGATTCGGGCGTTGGCAACCGCGGCTCGATGCTCGGCCTTAACGGCAATTACCGGACAGGCAAAATGGGCTTCTCGCTCGGGGGCTTCGGCCGGGCCGGCTACAACATCAAGGGTAAATTCAACAACACCCAGATTTCGACCATCAACGGCCAGCAGTTCTCCACCGTGCAGACCTCCGAGTCCCTCAACCGGAACCTCTTCGGCCATTACCAGCTCGGGTGGGATTACGACATCAACAAAAACAACTCGCTGACGGCTTCTGTCCGCTTCGGGCTCCGCAACCAGAACTCCACGCAGGACCTGACGACGATCCGGCAGACGGCAACGACGGTCCAGAGCACGCTGCGGGATGTCGCGACGAAGGATAATTCGCAGACGGTCGATATCAACCTCGACTACACCCGGACGTTCAGCAAACCCCAGCAGGAGTTGAGCGTGCTGACGCAGTTCAGCCGGAACAACCGGACCAACAATTTCACCTCCGTTCTGCTTGACCCGTTCCTGTCGCGCTACGGCGAGGAAGGCAACGACAACAACAGTTACAACCAGGAATCGACCATCCAGGTAGATTACCAGACACCCGTCAAACGGAACCAGATGCTCGAATTCGGCGGAAAAGGTATCTTCCGTCAGGTGTACAGCAACATTCAGTACAACAGCACGATCACCACGCCGGCCCCCGACAACGTGCTCGACTACGACCAGAATGTAGCCGCCTCGTACCTGTCCTACACGTATACCACCAAAAGCAAGTATACCTTCAAGGTTGGAGGCCGGTATGAGTACACCATGATCGACGCCCGCTTCCGTCAGGAACAGCCGATCACCGACGACCAGATTCCCGATTACGGCTCGTTTGTGCCGAGCGTCAACGTGTCAAAGAACCTGAAGGGCGGTAAAACCATCCGCGCGGCCTACAACCGGCGGTTGCAGCGCCCGGGTATCCAGTTCCTGAACCCGAACATCAACTTCTCCAACCCGGACAATATTTCGTACGGGAACCCCTACCTGCGGCCGGAGATGTCCAACAACTACGAAGTGAGCCTGAGCGTTCCCATCAAAGCCGTTTACCTGAACATGACCGCCTTTGCCCGGAACACGGACGGTTCGATCGAAAGCGTGGTCACCAGCCGTCTGGTCAACGACACCCGCGGGGAGCGTACCGTCTTCGAAACCACCTACCAGAACATCGGTAAGCAGGAAGCGTACGGCATGAACTTCTTCGGTAACGTGACGCTGTTCTCCAAGTGGCAGATCGGCGGCGGCTTCGACGCGTACTACACCTACCTCACCAACAACAACCCGAACCCGGCCCTGTTTGCCGAGAACGACGGCGTGGTGATTCAGGGCCGGATGTTCACCAACCTGACCCTCAAAAAAGGCTGGGGCATCCAGGGCTTTGGCGGCATGCGCGGCAACCAGGTCAATCTGCAGGGTACGCAGGGCAGCTTCTACATGTACAGCCTCGGCTTCCGGAAAGATTTCCCCAACAAGCGCGGCAGCCTCGGTCTGGCCGCCGAAAACTTCCTGACCAACTCGATGAAGGTCCGGACGACCCGCGAGTTTGCCGGCTCTTCCCAGAACAGCCTCAACCAGATGTACAACCGCGGCGTGCGGATGACGTTTAACTACCGGATCGGCAAGATGAGCTTCGACCAGCAGCCGCGCCGCCGGAAAAAATCGGTCAGCAACGACGACGTCAAAGGCGGCGGCGGTGACGGCGGCAACGATGCCGGCGGTGGCCAGCAGGCAGCTCCGCAACAGCAGGGGCAGGGCGGCGGCCGGCCAAGACAGTAAAAATCAGCAGGTTTACCGCCGATCATTAGAAGTTAATGGTAAATTGCCTTTTAGGAAAAGCGGTAAACCTGATAACATTCTCTTAAACCTTTCAATCAACCCCTATCGTATGAAAACCAACGCAATTGTACTGGGCCTGGTGGCCGCCAGTGTCTGGACGGGAAGTGCTTTTGTGAACAAACCCGCGGAGGTGCCCACCGTCAAAGCCGCCGCCAAGGCGACCACTTACGCGGTGGATACGGAGCAGAGCGTGATTAACTGGAACGGGAAGAAAGTGACCGGCGAACACTACGGCACCGTTAAAATCAACAAAGGCACGCTGTCGGTCGATGGCAACAAGCTGACGGGTGGCACGGTCGAGGCGGACATGAAAACCCTCACCAGCCTGGACCTGAAGGACAATGAGAACATGTACAATCGGCTGGTCACGCACCTGAAATCCGACGATTTCTTCTCGGTCGAAAAACACCCGGTGGCCACCTTCGTCATCACGAAAGCCACTCCCAAAGGCGGCAGCCAGTACGATCTGACGGGCAACCTGACCATTAAGGGAATCACCCAGCCGGTCACCTTTCCGGCTACGGTGAACATTACCAAAAACGGAGTGGAAGCCAACGGGAAAATGTCCGTGGACCGGACCAAATACGATATTAAGTTTCGCTCCAAATCCTTCTTCGAAAACCTCGGCGACAAGGCCATCTATGACGATTTCACACTGGAAGTGAAGCTGTTAGCCAAGAAAGGGACCGTCTGATGCTCGGGAGTGAGGATTCGGCCCTAACAAAAACGACCCAGGCGAGTATAAAAGGCAGCATGATTATGCTGCCTTTTGTCATTATCAAAACCCAACGCCTATGTTTGTCATCGCTATTCACGGGGGAGCCGAACCCCTGACGCCCGCCGATCTTTCCGAGGCTGAACAGAAACAATACCTTCAGGGCCTGGACGAAGCCCTGACCGCCGGGTACGACGTGCTGGAAAGCGGCGGAACCGCCCTCGATGCCGTTACGGCCGCCGTGATGGCGATGGAGAACAATGTCCTCTTCAACGCGGGGCGGGGAGCCGCCTTTACCGCGGCCGGCACGCACGAACTGGAAGCCGCCCTGATGCGGGGCGATACCCTGGAGGCCGGTTGCGCCGCCGGCGTGGTCAATCTCCGCAACCCGGTTCTGCTGGCCCGGGCGGTGATGGAAAAGACCGAACACGTGCTGATGGTCGGCTCGGGGGCTGAAGAATTTGCCCGCGAGCAGGGACTGGAATTTGACTCGGATGACTATTTCTTTAGTGAGAAGAAAGCAGAGGAACTTCAGGAAAAGCAGGAAGCCGTCACCCGGGACACCATCGGCGCGGTGGCTCTCGACCGGCACGGAAATCTGGCCGCCGCGACATCCACCGGTGGTCTGACGGGCCAGTTGCCCGGGAGGGTCGGCGATACGGCCATCATCGGCGTAGGCACATACGCCAACAACGACACCTGCGCCGTCTCCTGCACCGGCGACGGCGAATTTTTCATCCGGACGGTAGCGGCCTACGATGTTTCCTGCCAGATCGGGTACCAGCAGCGTTCCCTGAAAGAAGCCTGCCGTTCCGTGCTCGACAAAATTGCCGCGCTGGGCGGCGAGGGCGGTATCATTGCCGTTACTCCGGCCGGTGAGGTCGCGCTGGAATTTAATTCGGGCAGTATGTTCCGGGGCTGGCGGTCGGAAAACGGAAAAGGGGACATCCGGATATTCCGAACTGAATAAATCGGCGTAACACTTCCCTCCGCTGCCCCGTTATGAATGAATACATCCTTTTCTCCGCAACCACCCGGTCATGAATGTACCCAAAGGCAAACTGATTCCCATCGGCGGCAACGAAGCGAAAGGACCAGCAGAGCAGACAGACGACGATCGTTCACCGCTGGTCGATTTTTTTCATTCGGGAATTCTGAAAGAAGTGCTGGACGAAATCCGGGGCGAACAGTCCCGCATTGAGGTGATTCCCTCCGCTTCGAGTGTGCCCGACGAAATGCGGGAAATGTACGACGAAGCCTTCGAGCACCTGAATCTACGCCAGGTTGGCTACCTCGACATCCGCAGTCGCGGGGAAGCCCACGCGGCCGAAAACCTGAAGCGACTCGAACAGGCGGATGGCGTCATCTTCACCGGGGGCGACCAGGTAAAGCTGACCGAGATTCTGGCCGGAACGCCGTTTTTTGACTTATTGAAAAGACGTTATCAGGAGGAGCCGTTTGTTATTGCCGGAACCAGCGCCGGGGCGATGGCCATGTCTCATTTCATGATTCGGGAGGGCAACAGCGCCGAGCCGCTGCTGAAAGGCATGGTCGATACGGGCCAGGGATTTGGGCTGCTCCCGCAGGCGATCATCGACACGCATTTTATGAACCGGGGACGGCTCGCCCGCATGACCGAAGCCCTGATGCGGCATCCGGAGTGCATTGCTTTGGGAATCAGCGAAGATACGGGGCTAGTGATTACCGGCGAAGATACGATGCGGGCCATTGGTTCCGGGGTCATTATCGTCATCGAAGCCGACGAGATCATTAAAACCAACTACCACCACGCCAATGAGTTCGAGCCCGTTTACATCGAAAATCTGCGGCTGCACATTCTGGCGCAGGGAGCTAGTTACTCCCTGCGCCAGCGTCGCTTTATTGAACATTGACGAAGGTCCGCTTTAAACGGCAACCGGTTTTCTCTGCGTCTCCAGCCTTTTGATCAGTTGCACGGCCACTTCAATCTTTTCGGTCAGGTGCATCACCAGCGCGCCCGATGGAGCCCGGTCGATAGCGGTCCGGAGGGCCTTCTCCTCGCTCGGCACGACCTGCGCGGCTTTATCCGGAGCCACTTCGGCAATGCCCTGCTGCAAAAGCTCTGCAATCTGTTCGGCGGGCCGGTCCCGGGTATCTTCATCGATCCGGATGATGATTTCGTCGAAGGTCTCGGCGGCGATGCGGCCAATCTGCCGGATGTCGTCATCCCGCCGGTCGCCCACGCCCGTGACGATGCCAATGCGGCGGGAAGCTTCGGTATTCTGGACAAATTCGCTCAAGGCAATCAGGCCGTGCGGATTATGCGCGTAATCGACCACCACCCGGATGTCCGAAAGCTGAAAGACGTTCATCCGGCCCGGAGTCGTTTCGTGCGTGGGGACAAAAGTCCGTAGCCCTTCCGTGATGACATCCACGGGCACGTTCTGACAATAACAGGCCAGCGCGGCCGCCAGGACGTTCTCGATCATGAATCCGCAGGTGCCGTTGAACGTCAGCGGTACATCTCTGACGTGTACCAGCGGAATCGACTCGTCGCCCCGGCAGATTTTGAGCCAGCCTCCGTCGCAGATCGCGGCCAGTCCGCCCGTCTGCCGGTGCTGCTGCACCCGTTCGTTCCCCGCGCGGCGGCTGAACAGCGCCACCTCGCTTCGGACCTCTTCCCGCATGGCGTAGGTGTAGTCGTTATCGGCATTCAGGACGGCGTACCCACCCTTTCGGACCGTTTCAGGAATAACGGATTTCACCCGGGCCATGTCTTCCACGGTCAGAATGCCTTCTAGACCCAGGTGGTCGGCGGCCACATTGGTCACCACGCCCACATCACACTGGTCGAAGGCCAGTCCCGCCCGAAGAATACCGCCCCGGGCGCATTCCAGCACCGCCACCTCGACGGAGGAGTCGCGCAGAATCTTGCCGGCGCTGATGGGTCCGGTGCAGTCTCCCCGCTCGATAAGGTCGTCCCCCAGGTAAATTCCTTCCGTGGTGGTGAAGCCGACTTTCTTCTGCATCCCTTTGAAGATATGCGCAATCAGGCGGGTAGTGGACGTTTTCCCGTTCGTTCCCGTGATGGCGATCAGCGGAATTCGTCCATTTTCTTCATTCGGGAAAAGCATATCGGCAATTGCCTGGCCTACATCGCGGGGTTTGCCTTCGGTCGGATGCGTATGCATCCGCAGTCCGGGACCGGCGTTCACCTCGATCACCGCCGCCCCGGCCTGCTGGAGCGGCACGGTTATATCGTGCGCAATGAGGTCGATGCCACAGATGTCCAGTCCGATCACCCGGGCGATCCGCTCGGCCATTCGGGCCAGTTCGGGATGAATCTCATCCGTGCGGTCGATCGACGTCCCTCCCGTGCTGAGGTTCGCGGTTTTCTTCAGGTACAACACCTCGTCCTGCGGCAACACACTTTCCGGACTCAGGTGGCGGGACCGCAGCAGGGCGAGCGTGGCTTCGTCCAGTTCAATCCGGGTGAGGACGTTCTGGTGCCCGGTTCCGCGCCGTTCGTCCCGGTTGACCACGTCGATGAGTTCGCGAATGGTCGAGAAGCCGTCCCCCACGACCAGCGCCGGCAGCCGTTGAGCCACCGCGCAGAGTTTAAAATCAATGACCAGCAGCCGGTAGTCGTTCCCCGACACAAACTGTTCGACGATCACTTCTTTCGAATGGACTCTGGCGCGCTGCCAGGCTTCAAACAGTTCGCTGGCCGTCCGGATGTTGGTGGTAACGCCCCGTCCATGATTTCCGTCCAGCGGCTTGACCACCAGCGGAAACCCGAGGGCCCGGAGCACTTCCTGAAGTTCTTCCTCGCTCCCAATGACCCGCCCGGTCGGCACCGGAATACCGGCTTCTTCCAGCACCTGCTTGGTTTTGTCTTTATCCGCCGCCAGGTCCATGGCAATGGCGCTGGTCTGGCTGGAGACGGTAGCCTGTATACGCTTCTGCCGGGCACCGTAGCCGAGTTGAATGGTAGAGTCCGCGTCCAGTCGGATGGTCGGAACGCCTTTCCGGCGGCAGGCGTCCACAATGGCGGCCGTACTTGGGCCCAGTTTATCCGCTTCGTAAAGCTGCCGGATGCGTTCTACGGCTCCGGCCACATCGTATTCTTTTCCGTCTACCAGCGCCTGTGCCAGATCAACCGCACAGCCGCCGGCCAGCATACCGGCCCTTTCTTCCCGACAGGCAAAGACAACGTGATAAACACCCCTCTCGCCCGTACCCCGGGTTTGTCCAAAGCCCACGTTCATTCCCGCAAGGCCCTGAAGCTCAAGCGCCAGGTGCTCAACGACGTGGCCCATCCAGGTTCCTTCCCGAACCCGTTCGAAGAACCCTCCGGGATGTCCTTCCGAGCAATGGTGGTCGTACAGACTCGGCATGGCGGCCGTCAGCCGTTCCAGAAATCCTTCAAGGGTATTGGTTGGGTGTTCTTCCAGTTCTTCCAGGTCAAGGCGCATGGCCACAAGGTTGTGGCGGCTGACAGACCAAAAGTTGGGTCCGCGCAGGCAGCGCATAGCTACTAATTTCATAGTTGTACGGTTTTTGCCAGGTATCTCGCTCCCATTTCCGAACTACCCGCACAATGTTATGTTTACCCGCACCGAATAAACTTATTTCATGAATAATGTTCACTATTTTTATTTTCCGAAATGAGGATTTGGGTCGGCCCTGGTTCCCCTTTATTGTAAATTGAACCGTTTTCAGTTACCCGTTGAACTTATGCACTTGATTCGTCCGCTCGTACTGGCAGTTTTGCTGCTGGTCGCCATGCCCGCCACCGTCTGGTCCCAAACCGGCTCTTTTGTGCTCCGGCCCGGCACTCCCGAGGCCACCAGCTTCAACGCTGAGCGGCTCCAGCGAATCGACCGGGCTGTTAATGAGTATGTACAGAAAGGCTGGCTGCCCGGCGCCGTTGCCCTCATCGTCCGAAATGGACGAATTGTGTACCACAAAGGGTTCGGGTATGACGATATCTCGCGGAAAAGTCCTCTGGCAAAAGATGCCATTTTTCGAATCGCGTCCCAAACCAAGGCGATCACCAGTGTGGCCGTTATGATGCTGTATGAAGAAGGGAAATTTCGGCTGGATGACCCTGTCTCGCAGTACATTCCGGAGTTCAAAGGTCTAAAGGTGCTGGATAAGTTTAACGACAGGGATTCGACCTACACGACGGTGGCCGCGAAAAAGGCAGTCACCATCCGGCACTTGCTTTCGCATACGTCCGGAATTGGGTATCCGGTTATTGGCAGTCCTACCGCCAACGCTCTTTATGCCAAAGCGGGCCTGCATGCCGGCCTCGGCGTCCCCAACGGAAAGCTCGTCGACCAGATGAAAATCCTGGCTCAACAGCCGCTGCTTCACCAGCCCGGCGAGCGGTGGACGTACGGACTGAACACAGACCTGCTTGGCTACCTCGTGGAAGTTGTTTCCGGTATGCCCCTCGACCAGTTTTTCCGGACCCGAATTTTTGATCCGTTGGGCATGAAAGATACCTGGTTTTATCTTCCTCCGGACAGGCGCAATCGGCTGTCCACTCTTTATACCGAAGAGGCCGGAAAAGGGGTGCGAAAGATGAGTGAGGTGCGTAAAGACATGGACGTCAACTACCCGAATACTAAAGGAACGTATTTTTCGGGTGGAGCGGGTCTTTCCTCCACCGCCCTGGACTACGCCACTTTTCTGCAGATGTTATTGAACGGGGGCACCTACAACGGAAAGCAGTTGCTCAGCCGCGCCACCGTCCGGATGATGACAAGCAACCAGATCGGAGCCCTGTCGTTGGGTGACCAGAAATTTGGTCTAGGTTTCGGAATTTTCACCGCGGAATCCGCAGCGCAGACGCCCGTTTCAGAAGGGAGCTTTCAATGGGGCGGCTATTTTGGCACCTCTTACTGGGCCGATCCCCGGGAAGGAATCGTGGCTCTGTTTTTAACCCAGATGGTGCCCAACAGTCACGGCGAAATTGGGGACAAATTCAAGACGCTTGTTTATCAGGCTCTTGCTTCAGAGACCACCACCGTTGTCTCTCAAAAATAGCGCTTGTTGAATTTGTTTGTAAAAGACCCGTAAACGAGGCGGAACGAGCTTCTTTTATAGCGCTAAAAACAAAAAAGGCCACAGACAGTGTCTGTGGCCCCTGATTCAGCGGTGGCGGCTACCTACTCTCCCGGATGCGACTCCAGTACCATCGGCGTGGCGGGGCTTAACGGCTCTGTTCGGAATGGAAAGAGGTGGACCCCCGCACCATGGCCACCATCCCTGCTCTTCCCCCACGCTTACCCGGCACTCGCGTCCCGGCGGTGGGTTAAGGGAATGGCTCCCCTGATGTCTATGGCGTTTCTTGCCGCACTGGAAACTACAACCGCTACCTTGTGAGTCTGTCGACTGCACTTCTTGGCCTGTAAAGGAATGGAGCCACGCGTTCGGGCCATTAGTACGACTCGGCTCTAGCGCTCTCACGCCCTGCACCTGTCGCCTATCCACGTCCTGGTCTCGGACGACCCTTCATGGAAGTCTCATCTTCGGGCCTGCTTCGCACTTAGATGCTTTCAGCGCTTATCAGTTCCCCACGTAGCTACCCGGCCGTGCCGCGGGCACGACAACCGGTCCACCAGCGGTGGGTCCATCCCGGTCCTCTCGTACTAAGGACAGCCCCCGTCAGACTTCCCACGCCCACCACAGATAGGGACCGAACTGTCTCACGACGTTCTGAACCCAGCTCGCGTGCCACTTTAATCGGCGAACAGCCGAACCCTTGGGACCTTCTCCAGCCCCAGGATGTGACGAGCCGACATCGAGGTGCCAAACCTCCCCGTCGATGTGAGCTCTTGGGGGAGATCAGCCTGTTATCCCCGGCGTACCTTTTATCCTTTGAGCGATAGCCCACCCATGCGGAACTACCGGATCACTATACCCTGCTTTCGCACCTGATCGGCCTGTTCGCCTCACAGTCAAGCCCGCTTCTGCTATTGCACTCCCCAGCTGGTTACCAACCAGCCTGAGCGGACCTTTGGAAGCCTCCGTTACCTTTTCGGAGGCGACCACCCCAGTCAAACTACCCACCAACCACTGTCCCCTTAACCTAAGGGTTAGACTCCAGCACAGACAAGGGTGGTATTTCAACGTTGGCTCCACGATGCCTGGCGACACCGCTTCACTGCCTCCCACCTATCCTACACATCCCTGCCCCGAAGTCCATGATAAGCTATAGTAAAGGTGCACGGGGTCTTTCCGTCCCGTGGCGGGTAAGCGGCATCTTCACCGCTACTACAATTTCACCGAGCTCATGGTTGAGACAGTGCCCAGATCGTTACACCATTCGTGCAGGTCGGAACTTACCCGACAAGGAATTTCGCTACCTTAGGACCGTTATAGTTACGGCCGCCGTTTACTGGGGCTTCAGTTCAATGCTTCCCTTGCGGTAACATCCCCCCTTAACCTTCCAGCACCGGGCAGGTGTCAGACCTTATACCGAATCTCTCGATTTCGCAAAGTCCTGTGTTTTTGGTAAACAGTCGCCTGGGCCTCTTCTCTGCAACCTCCCACTCACGTGGGTAGGCCCCCCTTCTCCCGAAGTTACAGGGTCATCTTGCCGAGTTCCTTAACCATGACTCACTCGTGCACCTGAGGCTCTTCGCCTCGACTACCTGTGTCGGTTTGCGGTACGGTTACCGGAAAGATTAACGATAGCGGCTTTTCTTGGAAGCCCATCCCCGGCGCTATCCCGCAGCCCCGAAGGGCCCTGGGTACTTTCAGCTTCCACCTGACTCTACGTACTTCACTATAGAACCAATAG
>NZ_CP111085.1:2795000-2802500 GCF_026278345.1 Tellurirhabdus rosea | reverse complement strand
CGGCTACCAGCGTTACGGACGGTTCGTCCAGAAAATGATAGAAGGCCCCGGCGGCGTTGCTTCCTCCGCCCACGCAGGCAATGACATAATCGGGCGTTTCGCGGCCCGTTTTGGTCAGCAGCTGCTTCCGGGTTTCCGCAGAAATAACCGACTGAAACCGGGCAACCATATCCGGATACGGATGGGGACCGACTACGGAGCCAATGATATAATGGGTATCGACCGGGTTATTGATCCAGTGCCGCATAGCCTCGTTGGTGGCGTCCTTCAGCGTTTTGCTGCCGCTGGTGGCAGGCACGACCGTTGCCCCGAGCATTCGCATGCGGTCGACATTGGGCTTCTGGCGCTCCATGTCGATCTCGCCCATGTACACAATGCACTCCAGGCCCATGAGCGCACACACGGTCGCTGTCGCCACTCCGTGCTGACCCGCCCCGGTTTCGGCCACAATCCGTTGTTTGCCCAAACGCCGGGCCACCAGAATCTGTCCGATGGTGTTGTTGATCTTGTGCGCCCCAGTATGACACAGGTCTTCCCGTTTCAGGTAGATCGTGGTGTTGTAAGCCTCCGACAGGCGCCGGGCCAGAAACAGGGGAGTCGGGCGACCGACATAATCTTCCAGCAGGGCGTTAAACTCCTCCTGAAAGCCTGATTCATAAATAATCTTCAGGTAATTATCCCGCAATTCCTCTACGTTCGGATAGAGCATTTCAGGAATAAATGCGCCACCGAAGTACCCGTAATAGCCGTCTTCGCTTACCTGATAGGGTGATTGTACTGTTGTTGTTTCCATCTCTACACGGAACCTGAACGTTCGGTTACTGATTTTAAGGCCGACAACATTCCGAAGCAACCGGATGGGTGCCTGGACTGCGGTTTGTCTGTAACAAAATTTTCAGGCAATTACTTCCTCGTCTATGGGCTTAATTTTGCGGATGATCGTCCGAATGACTTCCAGATCTTTGACGCCCGGCTCAACCTCAACTTTACTGTTCAGGTCAACCCCGTAAAGCTTGAGACCTTTCAGGGTTTCCAGCTCATCAATATTGTCCAGTCCGATGCCTCCACTAATGAAGAACGGCTTCTCGTTATCGTACCGATTCAGAATGGTCCAGTCGAACGTTACACCGTTACCGCCAAAGCTTTCTCCTTTTGCATCGAAAAGAAAAAAGTCGCAGAACGGCTTATAGTTGTTGACCATGCTGAAGTTGAACGAAGCATCGACCGAAAACGCTTTGATGATGCTTACGCCCCGGTTGCGCAGGTTGCGACAAACGTCGGGCGTCTCGTTTCCGTGCAGCTGGGCATATTGCAGATCGTACTTTTTCATCATCCGCAGAATGTAATCCGGACTGGCATTAACAAAAACACCTACCTTTTTGACCGAGCGGGGAAATGACTTCAGTTGCTCGGCGTCCAGTCCTTCGCCTACATACCGCGGCGACTTGTCATAAAAAATGAACCCCATAAAATCGGGTGAAACGGCCAGCAACTCCTGAATGTTGTCGGCATCACGCATTCCGCATACTTTCACTTTCATGATAGACGGTGTTTAGAGATGGGAAATTCGATGGAAAGGACAATTCGTTTACGAACGTCTGCAATGCCTCTGCCGGTGAAGCCGCCTTCATGAACGTCTCGCCAATTAGGAAGCCCTGGTACCCTGCCTGCCGCAGAAGGTGAATGGATTCTGCTTTCTGCAACCCACTTTCGGACACTTTCACGTAGTTTGCCGGAATCTGGCCCGCAAGCCGCAGCGAAGTGTCGATATCGGTGACGAATGTTTTCAGATTCCGGTTATTGACTCCGACGAGGTCTACGCCCGGCTGGATGTGAACGAGTTCGGTTTCGTCGTGAATCTCCAGCAGCACCTCCAGACCCAGTTCGTGCGCAAACTGGCTGAACTCACCAACCTGCGCCGGACTCAGGCAGGAGGCAATCAGCAGAATGAAATCGGCGCCGAGGGCTCTGGCTTCGGTTATCTGGTACGGGTCGACGATGAAGTCTTTGCGGATGATCGGCGTTTGTGAATTGGCGGCACGGGCTTCCAGCAGATCGGCGGGTGTACCCCCAAAGAAAGGCTCATCCGTCAGTACGGACAAACAGGCAGCACCCGACCGCACGTAACCCGTGGTAGTTTCCGCTACCGAAACCGAGTCATTGATGATTCCTTTGGAAGGAGACTTACGCTTGAATTCGGCGATGATTCCGGTTGAGGTAGGACTGGTAAGCGCCTGGCGGGCAGACAACGGCTGGCGACTGAACAACGGCTGCTGTTCAAGTTCCTGTACTGACGTGGCGGATTTGCGCCGGGCTACTTCGTCTTGCTTACTTGCAATAATCGTTTCGAGTATGTTCATTCCGTCTTATATACAGTAACTAAGATGACCCTGTTATGGTTTTACCCATATTCGGGATCGCGCTATCAGGCCGCCAGGAGTTCGGTAAAACACGCCAGGGCGCGTTTGCCTTCCAGTGATTCCGTTGCCATTCCAACCGCATCTTCAATCGTCCGCGCTTTTTCGGCTGCATACAAAGCCATAGCGGCATTTGCCACGACCGCCTGTTTCTGGGCCGATGTTGCTTCGTCTTTTAGAACGTTCATGAAAATACGGGCAGAATCCTCCACCGACTGACCGCCGGCGAGCTCTTCGGCTGCGAGCTGGCGCAAGCCGATTTGTTGCGGCGTCAGAACGTTTTCCGCGTGAGCCGTTATTATTTTGAAGGCACCGGTCAGCGACACTTCATCATAGCCATCCAGAGCGTGCAGAATCATAAACCGCTTGGGGGTTTGCTGATAAAGATACGCATATAATCTGGCTAATTCAAGACTGTAGACCCCTACAAGCTGTTTTTTAGGGAACGCAGGATTCACCATGGGGCCGATCACATTGAAAAACGTTTTTACCCCCAGTTCTTTCCGAATCGGGGCGACATTCTTCATCGCCGGGTGAAACAGCGGTGCGTGGAGGAAGCATATTCCGGCTTTATCCACCATGCGACGCAACTTATCCACATTGTTGGTAAACTGGTAGCCGAGGTGCTCCATGACCGTAGACGAACCACACAGGGACGACACCCCGTGGTTGCCGTGCTTGGCTACCTGCTGTCCGGCACCGGCAACGACAAAAGCCGACAAGGTGGAAATATTGAAGGTGTCCTTGCCGTCGCCGCCGGTTCCGCAGAGGTCCATGACGTCGAAGTCCGTGAGGTCGACCGGCACACAAAGCTCCAGCATGGCGTCCCGGAAACCTTCCAGTTCCTGCACGGTGAGGCTCCGCATCATATACACGGTCAGAAAAGCCGCAATCTGCGAGGTGTTGTACTGCCCGGTGCTGATGTTGATCAAAACCTGTTTGGCTTCGTCTTTCGTCAGCGTCTTATACTCGAAGAGGTGGTTCAGGATATTTTTCATCGTTACTCGGCGAGCCAGTTGATTAGCATTTGTTTTCCAAAATCAGTCAGAACGGATTCCGGGTGAAACTGCAGTCCCCGGACGTCGTACACCTTATGAGCAAGTCCCATCACCCGGCCTTTTTCATCGACTGCGGTGATGTCCACATCATCGGGCATGGTTTCCGGCACGACCGTCCAGGAGTGATAGCGGCCTACGTTTACTTCGGCCGGCACATTCCGGAAAAGCTTCTCATCGGGCCTGATCACCGAAATTCGGTGCGCAACGCCGTGGTAGACATCATCCATGTTTTCCAGCGTAGCCCCAAATACCTCCCCAATACCCTGATGGCCGAGGCATATCCCGAGTATGCTTTTGGAAGGCGCGTAGGTCCGGATGACGTCCTGCATGATTCCGGCTTCCGAGGGAATGCCGGGGCCCGGCGACAAAAGAATCTTGTCGTATTTCCCCACTTCCTCCAGGGAGATTTTGTCGTTTCGGAAGACATCAACCTCACAACCGAGTTCGCGCAGCAGGTAAACCAGGTTATACGTGAAGGAATCGTAATTGTCAATTACCAGAACTTTCATGACTTAAATCGTTTCTGCCTGTTTAATCGCCGCCCGCAGCGCCATTAGTTTATTATTAACCTCCTGCAACTCACTCTCCGGATTAGATTTGGCGACAACCCCCGCGCCGGCCTGGTAGAACAGGGAGTTGTTGCGACTCAGGAATGTCCGGATCATAATGGCCTGATTGAAATCGCCGTTGAAGTCCATAAAGCCAATGCAGCCCGCGTAAAAGCCCCGGCTGGTTGGTTCGTACTTATCGATGAGCTTCATCGCCATGTGTTTTGGCGCTCCCGACAGCGTGCCCGCCGGAAATGTTTCCCCCACAATCTGAAGCGGCTCAACTTCCCCGTTCATTTCACCCACCACCTTTGAGACGAGGTGAATGACGTGCGAGTAATACTGAATCTCCTTGAAGGTTTCAACTTTCACCACGTTGCAGTTACGGCTGAGGTCGTTGCGGGCCAGATCCACCAGCATGACGTGTTCTGCCGTTTCCTTGGGGTCATTGTACAGTTTCTGTGCAAGTTCAGCGTCGGCGGCGTCATCTCCTGTCCGGCGGAAAGTACCCGCGATGGGGTAGATGGTTGCCTTACGGTTTTTGATAACAATCTGCGATTCTGGCGAGGAGCCAAACAGTTTGTAATTGCCGTAATCGAAATAGAAAAGATAAGGCGAAGGATTCAACGACCGAAGGGCACGGTAAACATTGAATTCGTCTCCCTGAAACGGTGTCGAGAAACGGCGTGAAAGGACAATCTGAAAAACATCGCCCCGGTGACAGTGATTGATTCCCTGACGAACCATGTCGAGGTACTCGGTATCCGTAACGTTCGACGATTCCTGACCCGTGGTCCGGAAAGTGTAGGTCGGGTAATTTCTGTTTTTGATTAGCGATTCGATGTAATCGAGCGTATCTGCTTCCGGCTCCTGGTCTTCCTGCAAGTAAGCATGTTCAAAGATATAAAGCTCGTCCTTGAAGTGATTGATCGCAATAACGTACCGGAAAGCCTGATAGACCATCATCGGCACTTCATTTTCCGACTGCTTAGTCTGTAGTGTTATGTCTTCAAAGAACTGAACGGCGCTGTAGGTGATATGTCCGAAGAGGCCGTTACTGATGAAGGGAAATTCCTGTGAATCGTTCTTGAACAATTCCCGAAACGCCTGGATACTGCTTTGCAGCTTTTGCCTTTCGTCGATAGGAATGACGGCCGATACACCGTTCGGCAAGGTGGTGGTGGCCTGTATGCCATCGAACTCAAACCGCGCGACGGGGTCGAAACAGATGTACGAAAAGCTGTTATCGTTTCCGTGATAATCAGAGCTTTCCAGCAAAATACTGTTCACAAAGCGGTCGCGTAACCGGAGATAGATGCTAACGGGCGTAAGCGTATCAGCCAGCAAGCGGCGATAACGGCTTTTGACGGTAAAGGTCGTCTTGTGTAGAGGTTCGGTTGTTGTCATAGGAATAAAAAAAAGCCTACTGTGGCTGACAGTAGGCTTTGGTTGTGCTGTTTATATATAAGCAGAAAGCAGTGACTGATCAGCCTTTATAAGGTTGAACGCCACCACCAAGCGATATTTACAAAAGAAATCTGCATATCTGCTAAATAAGGGTCGGGGTGGCGGGATTCGAACCCACGGCCTCTACGTCCCGAACGTAGCGCGCTACCAGGCTGCGCTACACCCCGATTGTTTTGCAAAGGTAAGAACTCTCCGCAAAACAAGAAATTAGATTTTAAAAAAAGGCACCTTACGTTAATAAGGTGCCTTATAATTCAGCGGTGGCGGCTACCTACTCTCCCGGATGCGACTCCAGTACCATCGGCGTGGCGGGGCTTAACGGCTCTGTTCGGAATGGAAAGAGGTGGACCCCCGCACCATGGCCACCATCCCTGCTCTTCCCCCACGCTTACCCGGCACTCGCGTCCCGGCGGTGGGTTAAGGGAATGGCTCCCCTGATGTCTATGGCGTTTCTTGCCGCACTGGAAACTACAACCGCTACCTTGTGAGTCTGTCGACTGCACTTCTTGGCCTGTAAAGGAATGGAGCCACGCGTTCGGGCCATTAGTACGACTCGGCTCTAGCGCTCTCACGCCCTGCACCTGTCGCCTATCCACGTCCTGGTCTCGGACGACCCTTCATGGAAGTCTCATCTTCGGGCCTGCTTCGCACTTAGATGCTTTCAGCGCTTATCAGTTCCCCACGTAGCTACCCGGCCGTGCCGCGGGCACGACAACCGGTCCACCAGCGGTGGGTCCATCCCGGTCCTCTCGTACTAAGGACAGCCCCCGTCAGACTTCCCACGCCCACCACAGATAGGGACCGAACTGTCTCACGACGTTCTGAACCCAGCTCGCGTGCCACTTTAATCGGCGAACAGCCGAACCCTTGGGACCTTCTCCAGCCCCAGGATGTGACGAGCCGACATCGAGGTGCCAAACCTCCCCGTCGATGTGAGCTCTTGGGGGAGATCAGCCTGTTATCCCCGGCGTACCTTTTATCCTTTGAGCGATAGCCCACCCATGCGGAACTACCGGATCACTATACCCTGCTTTCGCACCTGATCGGCCTGTTCGCCTCACAGTCAAGCCCGCTTCTGCTATTGCACTCCCCAGCTGGTTACCAACCAGCCTGAGCGGACCTTTGGAAGCCTCCGTTACCTTTTCGGAGGCGACCACCCCAGTCAAACTACCCACCAACCACTGTCCCCTTAACCTAAGGGTTAGACTCCAGCACAGACAAGGGTGGTATTTCAACGTTGGCTCCACGATGCCTGGCGACACCGCTTCACTGCCTCCCACCTATCCTACACATCCCTGCCCCGAAGTCCATGATAAGCTATAGTAAAGGTGCACGGGGTCTTTCCGTCCCGTGGCGGGTAAGCGGCATCTTCACCGCTACTACAATTTCACCGAGCTCATGGTTGAGACAGTGCCCAGATCGTTACACCATTCGTGCAGGTCGGAACTTACCCGACAAGGAATTTCGCTACCTTAGGACCGTTATAGTTACGGCCGCCGTTTACTGGGGCTTCAGTTCAATGCTTCCCTTGCGGTAACATCCCCCCTTAACCTTCCAGCACCGGGCAGGTGTCAGACCTTATACCGAATCTCTCGATTTCGCAAAGTCCTGTGTTTTTGGTAAACAGTCGCCTGGGCCTCTTCTCTGCAACCTCCCATCACTGGGTAGGCCCCCCTTCTCCCGAAGTTACAGGGTCATCTTGCCGAGTTCCTTAACCATGACTCACTCGTGCACCTGAGGCTCTTCGCCTCGACTACCTGTGTCGGTTTGCGGTACGGTTACCGGAAAGATTAACGATAGCGGCTTTTCTTGGAAGCCCATCCCCGGCGCTATCCCGCAGCCCCGAAGGGCCCTGGGTACTTTCAACTTCCACCTGACTCTACGTACTTCACTATAGAACCAATAGCTTCCGCCTTCAACGGCCTATTCCCGCAGGCCGCGGCCAGTTCTGTACTCCGTCCCCGCTTCTCTCTTCCCGGCAGTACGGGATTATTAACCCGTTGCTCCTCA